>DASYAT010000053.1:0-4555 GCA_036501205.1 Streptosporangiaceae bacterium
GAACGGGCGCCCTAGCGAAGCTGCCTTCCGGGCCTGCTCGTTGGCCTTATTCAGCTGCCGATCGGTCATCCCGGCGGCGATGTGCTCGCTGCGATAGTCCGCCATGACGGCCTCGGCGTTCGGGTGCAGCCCCTGCCCGAACAGCGCCGTCATCTGCTCCTCAGACACCGGCCCGGCCACCCCGAGACCGGCCAGACCCGTTCCCACCCAGGCGCCCGGCGGATTGCCGGTCTCGGTGTAGTACGCCGCCGCCGACCTCCCCCGCTGCGGGCTGCTGTCCCCGGCAGCAACCTGCCTGGTCAGGTACGTATAGCCGTCTCCAGCGGTGATCTTGTGGATCGTCATCACGAGCCCGAACACCGCCTTTCGCGCTTCAACCACGCCGCCTGCGCCGCGCGCGGCGACCCATGATCAGATTAACTGCAAAAGGTGTGTTGTTGGCTCTTTGTGTTGGTACGTTCAGGTGGGCTGAGTCTCATGGCACCCGTTGCGGCCCGTGAGGGGGCGAAGGCTGCTCACGGGCCGGCGGAGTCGTCAATCGATCAGATGCCGATTGGCCTGGCTCCACGCGACACGGGCTCGAAGCTCGTCCAGATGACCTGCCGCGACCGAGGTGGCCTGGGGGCTGCTCGTGGCCCTGGCCGGCCAAGCGGCGAACAGCGTCAACACCCTGTTCTTGAACGGTGATGACGGCATCGACCAGTCCCGCGGTGTCGGCCAGACCGTACGCGTCGGCGAACACCTCAAGGCGGCGGCGCCGGTCGGGCGTCTCTGGATAGCGCAGCCAACGCAAGCACTCGGCATCGTCGCGGAACGGGGCGACGTATTCCAGGGCGTAGGCGACATCATACCTGCGCGGCGCTGGACGGGCGTGATCCCAGTCGATGATTCCGATCGACTGGTCATCAGCCCAGACGATGTTCCAGGGGCCAAAGTCCCCATGGCAGACCACCTTATCGCCCACCACTCCCGCGGTCGTGGTCGACCAACGGGCCGTCTCGGCAGGACGGTACCCGGCGACGGCATCGTGGTAGTCGCGCAACAAGTGGGCGAAGGCGATCAGCCCCCGGTCATCGACGACCTTGGCCCAGCCGTCCGGTCCACAGTCCACACTGCCCGCCGATCCAGCTCAACACCTCGCGACCCTGCTCATCGAAGCCGAGAACACGCGGCGCCCGGTCGTAGCCGACGGCCTCAAGATGGCGAAGCAGCCCGTGATTCGTCGCAGTCCACAGCCCCACCGGACGATGCACAGTGTCACCGATCCGTTCGACCCGGCCCGGATCGTCTGCTGTCACGAGGCAAAGGTGGCGAAACAACCAACGGGACGCGACTGGTTATCGGGGCACAGCCTTGGCGCGGGCGTGCCTATCGCATCTGCGCGAGTTCGGACATCACTCCGGCGGACAGCTGGTCGAGCCAGGAGCGCCAAGACCACGGTCGACGCGGCCCGATCGGGAAGCCGAGCAGCGCGGCGACCCGGTCCACCTCTGTGTCCTGTGGCAGCAGTGCCTGCAGCAATGCGATCTCCCCAACCAAGACGGCGGCGTGGGCAGCGGGCGCCGGATGGCGGGCGGTGAACCGTTGCACGGTCCGGTAGAGGTGATGGCTCTCGACGGGCTCGGGGTTGTCAGGAATGCCCGGCACCGTGTCGTAGCAGTGTTCGGCCACTTCGGCCAGGACGGCGAAGCTCGCCCGAGCTCGCTCTGCATCGCCGATCAGCGTGGCGGTCAACGGATCGGCGGACGGGACAGCAGGGTCGAAGCCCGAAGCAGTGCTGGCGAACACGGCCCGGCCGTGCTCGGCCAGCCCGGCTAACCAGCCAGTCCAGCCGAACCGTGGTCCAGGCCGAGTCTCGAACAGCACGGCACAGGGCGCCGAGGCTGCGGTCAGGACAGCCGCAGCCTCGCTAACCTGCGCGAGGAGCGCGGCCGTGAAGGCCCGGGCACGGGCGATCTCCTCGGCGTCGAAGACCATCCGGCGGACCGCATCGGTGGCTCCCGGCTCGTCCGGGGTGAATTCGTCGTCGTACAGCAGGTGGTCCCGCCACAGCTCGGCGAAGCCGGCAACCTCGGGGTACAGCGCTTGGAAGCCGGACCGGCCGATGTCGGCGAGCCCGATCGAGGGGTCGTCGAACAGGCCGAGCACCGGCTGTACTCGCGCGGCGGCTTCGCCTGCGGTCAAGCCAGTGGCGGCACGCACCCGGGCGTCCAGATCGGTGTCTTCGGCTGGCGGCGGCCAACCCTCCGGCGGCAGCAGCGCCGCCCACGGCGTGTTGACCAGTGCGAAGTAGACCGCCCCCGAGCCAAGCAACGCCGCAAGCCGAGGCAGCGGCCCAGCCTCCGGCGGTTGTTGGCTGCGCCTGGCCGGCCCCGCGGGAGGCCCTGGTCGTCGTGGATACAGCCGCACCGCGACCACTTCGCGGGCGTGTGCCGTCGGCCGCAGGTCCGGCCCGAGGCCGAGCCGGCGCTCCCAGGAATCCGGCGACTGCGAGGGCTGACCCGACATATCTGGCCTCGACCTTCGTCTCGTGCTCCTGCAGCGGCGCGCATGCGCCTGGGCTGCGCCTGCTACTTGACCGGATATGCCGTGGAGACGATGAACGGCGGATTCAAATCGGCGTTGTAGACGAGCACGGACTCGACCCCGTCGGCATTCTCAACCTGGTAGTTGCCGGGCGAACCTACCACGGTGCGCCCTGTGACCGATCCGGTCTGCAGGGTGATCGGCAGCGGGGGAGGCTTCGCGCCTGGCGGCAGATTCTGGCACTGGTTGACCCAGGTCGTGATCGTCTGCTCGTTCGCCGGAGCGCTCAGGTCCGCCTGCACGGCAGTCTGCGCGGTGGCGACCGTGGGGAAGGATCCTGAGCCGTCCGCCGAACTGTTGCTCATCCGGGCCAGCAGTTGCGCGTCCGTCTTTCCGACGTGCACGGAGATGACGTGCGAGCTGCTGGTGCCCTCCTGGCCGGCCAGGTCGACCGGATAGAGCACGCTGGTCGGCGGGTGGCCGGAGTTCTGCTTGTTCGAGTACCCCGGCCCCCACTTGCTCGGCGTCGATCCGGGGGCCTTCAAGCCAGTGTACTGGAAGTCGTGCACGCTGCGGTCGCCGATCGACTCGGACTGCGCCTCGATCGCCGCCATCGTCGGCGCCACGGCGAGCGCCTTGGCCAACTGCACATCCAGGTTCATCGCGCCGAGCGCGGTGGCGCCGCGCTGGATCGGATCAGCATATTCGATGATCAGGATCGTCGCGCACTGTATCAGCGCCTCCTCGTCGAAGGTCTCGGCGATCAGATCGGACAGGCCGACGGTGACCTCTGAGGTGGCCAGGCCGATCAGCTTGGCCAGGCCGGCCGCGCCGAGTTGGCGCTCGAGTGCGCTGCGCGTGGTATTGATGGCGTCGCAGTGCAGCTTGCACAGCTCGGCCAGTTCGCCGGCCGCCACGCCGGCCAGACCCAGCGGATGATTCGGCAGACCCGCTCCGCCGTACTTCGCCTGAGCCCAGCCCCAGATCAGCGAGCAGTACCGGCTCATTGCCGTCTGCCAAGTGTTCACCTGGCTGGTGTTCAGGACGCCAGGGTACTGGCCCGTGCGCGGCGTGCTCGTCGCACTGGAGTCGACAGTCAGCGTGGTCAGCACGGCGTTGAGGTTCTGCGCCAGCTCGTCGATCTGCGCGGACAGGTCGTTCAGTGCGCCGGCCGCGGTGGTCAGCCGGTCCTGGTGGCCGGTCGGCAGCAGGTCGGTGATCAGCTTGAACGGATTGTGCGCCGCCTGGCTCGCCAACGATTCGACGGTCAGCGAGACCGAGTGGTAGCTGAGGTATGAACCGCCGGACGACGGGGCTGGACGGCTGAAGGTCTCCGCGCCGTAGCGCGGCACCGGTCGGGCGGCCGGGCTTGGGGCGCCCGGTGTCGCCGCCGCGTCCGCAGCCGCATAGTTGTTCGCCGAGACAACGAGACCCTCGGGAACGCCACCCACCGAGTCCATCAGGTCGCCCGCCGCCTTGACCGCGTCGTCGGCGAGCGGATCGTAGAAGTTGGCAAAGAAGGCAGCGACGATGTCAGTGCCCGCCATGTTGCCGCAGTCGGCGGCAAGCGTCCCGGTCAGGCGATGGACGGTGGTGATGAAGCTCTCGCGCAGCGTGGCGATCTTCGTCGCCGCCGAATAGAGCTCGTCCGGGTCGACCTCCAGGACGCCCGAGTTCTTCGGCGCGGTCCACTGCGCGGTGGGGTCGAAATGCTGACTCGGGGCCACGGCGTCAAGCCGCCTGCCAGGTGGCCAGCGCCGCTGTGTCCGCTGCGGCGAAATTCGTCTGCGCGGTGCACACCATGCTGTGCACGAACTGCAAGTCGCTGAGCACCTGCGCGGCGGCATCCTGCCACCGCGCATAGGCGGCCTGGAATGCCTGCGAAGCCGCACCGGACCACGTCGTGTCGATGCCGGTGAGCACGTCGATGAGCTCATTGAGCGCGTCGGCGAGGTCATTGCAGGTCGTCAGGATGCTTTGACGGCCGTCTTCCACGGCTTCGTACGCAAAAGATATCGCCGACACAATA
>DASYAT010000054.1:0-18095 GCA_036501205.1 Streptosporangiaceae bacterium
AGGCTGACCGGCGTGAAATGGCTCGGCACGACCTGCCCGAACGGCGTCAGCTCGGATGAGTACACCGGCGGTTGCTTCGGCAAGCCGGTCCGCAACCCGCTGGTCGTCACCGTCAAGGGCGTCAAGCCCAACGGCGAGTACGTACTCAGCGGGTTCAAAATCAACTGCCACACGACCGATGCGCTTGAGCCGGTCACCGTTGCAGCCAAACTGAAGATCACCAGAACCGGCCCGAACGGCATCGGCAAGACCACGGCGACCTGCGAGGGCGCCATCGACGCCGCCGGTGACCGGTCCGCGCCGGTCAGCGTCAGCTACGACGTCGTCTACGGCTTCGGCGGATTCAAGACGCCCAAGGCCGGCACCGCCATCAGCCTGTCAGCGCACCGGTTCACGGCGACCTTCGCGCTGGTGGACGGCTCGGGTACGGCGATCGCCGCCGCAGCGGCCGCAAGCTTTGCCAAGGCGGGAGACGTGGAGGTCACGCGGACCGGACCGGGCATCGGCGAGCGGACGGCGAAGTGCGGCTGGAAGGCATCCTCGCGCGTCTTCAGCTGCGTAGTGCCGATCCCGTCCGGGGCCAAGGCCGGGCATACCTACCACCTGACCGCCCTGGAGAATCCCGGCCTGCCGAGGTGGGATCTGATTCCCGGCGTCAACGGCTCGGTCAACCCCCAGCCGGTCAAGTTCAAATAGGCAGTCGGTCTTAGCTGACAAAGCGAAGGGGCGCTCCGGGCGGAAGCCCGGAGCACCCCTCAGCTGGCTGGCTAGTTAATGCCCCAGTTCTCGCCGGGATCGCCGTAGCAGTCGTTCTGGACGACGATGGTGCCTGGCCCGCCATTGTTCTTGTCGCTCAGGCACAGGCTGAAGTTGAAGTTGGTGATCTCACCGAATGAGCCAGGTTCCCACAGCTGGAAAAAGTCCTGGTCGTTGCATTGGCTCGTGAGGGTGACCGCGGTCTGCGTCTGGTCACCGTCGTCGGTGACCAGGCAGTCGCCGTTGATGCTGGCGACCAGCCCGTCGGCCAGGAACGCGAAGTTCTCCGACGCGGCGCCGTTGCAGGCGGCCACCCGGAGGGTCAAACCGCTCGGGTTGTTCAGGCACAGCGAGTCGCCGCCGACGGTAATCGGACCGGCCGGCAATGACCATTCCTGGTTGCTGCTGACGAAGTTGCAGGTCTTGGCCTGAACCTGAGCACCGGCGGTCGCGCTAGCCGGCGCCAGGCACCCGCCGGTGAACGGACTGAACAGGAAGCCGAATCCCAGGTACTGCCAATCCTGGGCCAGGCCGTTGTTACAGGTCGACAGCGAGATGTTGTGCGGCTTAGCGGACGCGACAGTCAGGCACTGGTTGCCGACCGATATCGTCTGGACGTCGTCCGGAGCCGGGCCGGAATTGATCGTGAAGTTCTGGCCGCTGCAGCTCTGCACCTTGACCTTCTGGCCGCTGAGTTTCGTGCCGCCGTCTAGGCAGAGGTTGTCCGCGGTAAGCACGACCTCGCCGGCCGGCGGCGAGCTGGCCAGGGCCAGCGTCGGCATGGTCACGATGTTGAAGTGAGTGGTGCCGGTCACCGTGCCGTCCTTCGCCGTCACCGTGACGTGGAAGGTGCCAGGCGAGCCTGGCAGGGTGCCGGTGATCTTGCCGTTTGTCGAATTGGCGACGGCGCTGATCGTCAGCCCGGACGGCAGCCCGGCAGCGCTCCACTTCAGCGACGTGGCGTGGCCGGTGTCAAGGCCGGTGATCTTCAGCGAGAACGCGCTGCTGGGGGCGGCGTCCTGGTTACCTGGATCGACCAGGCTCACCAGGTGAGCGGTGTTGGCGAAAGCCGCTGTCCCGTTCGGGGTGCCGAGGCCGGTCGGCCCGTCGTAACCCTTCCTGCCGTGGCAGATGTACTGCCTGAAGGTCTCGCACTTGCCGCTGACGCCGGTGGTGACGTCGAACAGGTGGCTGGTGTGCAGGTAGGGGTACTCGGCTGGGTAGGAGCCGTGACTCGGCGTTCCGGCCAGCGCGTAAACCGCGGTTACGATGGGGGTCGCGGCGCTGGTGCCGCCGATGTCAAACAGGCCGGACGGCGTGGACTTGTAGCTGTCGAAGATGAGCACGCCCGTGTTCGGGTCGGCGTCGGCGGACACGTCGTTCTCGGTTCGGTCGGCGCAGCCGGTCGACTCGCTATCGTCGGCGCGCTGCCAGGACGGCTTGGGCTCCTGGACCGAGCAGCCGGCCGCCGTGCCTTCGGCGAAGGCGGCGTTCGCGCCCCACACGCTCTCGGACCAGCCGCGCTTGTTCTTGGCGTGCTTAAGCGAGGTGCCGCCGACCGCGGTGACGTACTGCAGGTCGGTGGGGTAGGCCGGGCCGGTGGCGAAGTCGCCGGCCGCGAAGTCGATGACGTCGCCCGGGTGGTTGAAGTCCGGATTGGTGGTGTCGTCGCCGAAGAACTCGGGGCCAGACCAGCTGTTGGACACGTACCGCGCACCCTTGGCGACAGCGGTCTTCTCGGCCGCGCCGAGGTCCGTGGTCAGTGCGCTTTTCGCCTCGACGAGCAGGATGTGGCATTTCGGGCAGATCGCCGAGACCATGTCCACGTCCAGCGACTCTTCGGTCGCCCAGCCCCTGTCCGGGCTGGGCAGCGGACTCGTCTTGCCCGACTGATTCAAGATCTTCAGGCAGCCGCTCTTCGTCGTGCAGGCGCCGAGATGGAAGTGCGAACGGTAACTGCTGAGGTCCGCGGCGAGCTTCGGGTCGCTGTGCGCGTCCACGATCGCGACCAGGACGCCCTTGCCCTTCTTCGCGGCGGCCGAGGCGATCGCGTAGGCGCTGCGAAGCTGAGCCGGCCCGTAGCTGGAGTTCGCGGCGGCGGCCGTACCGGGCGCGGCTGGCCGGGTATTGCGGATTGACTGACACGTCATCTGGCCGCGCTTGACCGCGGGCGGGCACACGTACTGCTGGCCGGCCGGCAGAGCGGCCCGGTGTACGGTGATGGCCTGGGCCTTGACCGGCGTGGGGTGAGCGGCCACGGCACGGGCCGGTGCCACCGGCCGGATCGAAGTCGCCGAAGCTGGCAGCGACGTACCGACCGCCGCGACGACTGCTGCTACAGCGGCCAATGCCGCCGTACTGCTAAACGATGTTCTCCGCACGAATCCTCCGGTCTGCCTCGGCTAGCCAATCGATATATATCAGAATCCAAAGAACAAATTTCTGTGCACTCGACTATTCAGGGTAGGCCGAAGGCCGTCGGAATTCTCACATCGTCGCACTTCATGGGGGCCGCTTAGGCTGCTTGCGCGTGTTAAGTAGGCTCAACCCAGAACGGGTGCTGGCATCGCGGCGGCAGGAACGTGGTGACGATGGACGCTGATCAGGAGCGGCTGTCATTCGGGCAAGCGGTCGCGGTTGTCACGCAGGTCGCCGAGCGGGCCGGTCAGGTGGCCGCCGGGCTGCACGCGCTTCGCGAGCCAGAAGCGGCGGCCCTCGTCACCCGGCTAGCCGAGGACGCCAGCCGGGCCGCGGCCGCTCTTCGCCAGCTGGTCGAGAACAGGCCCAGAGACACCGACTGGTACAAGGTGCATCGCGACATGTGGATCCGGTACGGCGACCTCGGCGACCTGACCGCAATGACCGATCAGGTCAACGAGGCGATTTAGCTGCCGGGCTGCGTCTCGGTGAGCGTGCCCGGGTAGAACCGCCTGGCCGCGTCGATCAGTTCGTCGAGCGGCGGCCACCACGGACCGGCCTCCAGTGACCGGAGCGAGCTGACGACCCGTGACACCTGATCGCCGGTGCTCCCCAGCCCGCTCCCGGCCGCCTCGCTGCTACTGGCCGCGCTCGTGCTCGCGATCAGGCCGCCGGAGCCGATCCCGCTCACTCCGATCGGGTCGGTGACCGCGAGTGCGACTCGACGCGCGCGGACGGCCCGCAACGGCCCCAGATACAGGTCAGGTCCTGGTGCTTCCGGTGTGACCTTGGTCGCCACCAGGTAGTAGTCCGGCAGTTCGAATCTCCTCGCCCGCCAGGCCGCCAGGGCCTCGCTGGCGTGCCGCTCAAAGTCAGCCGCCGCGCCTGGCCCGCCCGACAGGTCCCACATCGCCTGCCAGCTCGAGGCCACGTCTGCGAGCGGATCATCGGCCACGACGACGTAGGTCGACCGGAGCTTCGCCGCCGCCTGCAGCGCTTGCGCACCGGCCTCCCAAGCCGCTGTGTCCTTCTTCTCAGCAGCGCGGGTGACCGAGACGTTCGCCGATTGCGCCAGCCCGCTCAGTAGGCCGTCGGCTATCTCGCCGACCAGCACCACTACCGTCGAAGACTCCCGCCGCACCTACCTGATCCTAGGGACGGTTCGTGAAGACGGGCGCCGCGCCCAGAAGAAGGCGTGCCCGGAATCGCCTTCCGGCACGAACTCCTCGCGCTCGATCGTCAGGCCGCCGTCGCTGATCCAGCTCCGGTAAGTGCCGGCGTCGGCGTGGCTCCACCACATCGCCGCCCCTGCGCCGAGCCAGTTCTGCTCAGCTCCGGTCCAGGCCTGATGACCGGTCGTGGCCACGAACAGGCCGCCGGGCCTCAGCCAGGTTGCGACGTTGGCCAGCAGCGCGGGATGCTCCTGCACCGGAATGTGGATCAGCGCATAGAACGACACGACCGCGTCAAAAGATTCTGGGTTGAATTCGACGGTTGTGACATCGGCTCGGATGAAATTGGCTTGCGGCACCAGTTCCCTGGCCCGGCTGATCTGCACGTCGCTGATATCGACGCCGGTCACGTCGAATCCGGCCTCGGCGAGGTTCAGCGAGACCGGCAGTCCGCTGCCGCAGCCAAGGTCGAGCACCGTGCCGCCGGCCGGGATCGCCTCCCGAAGCTGGCCGAGCCAAGCCTGGTACTTCGTGGCGCCGCCATACTCCTGGTCGTATCGGACTGAGGCGGCGTCGTAGCCGCGCCTGACGATCTCCTTCGGATCAAGCTCCATCGGAGTATCGTGCCGCATCCGCCCGCGGTATGGCATCCGGATATTCGCGTGAAAGCCAGTTAATATGTCAGGTGACGGGAAGATGCCAAGGGTTGCCGTAGGTGCCATTGATCCGGGCATCTACGGCAATAACTCGAATTGCCCGCCGGAGGGTCGATGGCTCGCGATCAGCGCGGCGAACCCGAATTGCCGCCCGGCCCGGCCCGGGATCTAGTTGATCTCTACCGGCGACTGCGCCTGAATACCAAGCTGACCGGAGGCCAGATCGCGGTTAAGGCCCATATGTCAGCGGGGCACGTCAGTGATGTGCTCCGGGGTCGTAAAGCACCGGGTCCTGACACCGCCGCCAAGATCGCCAACGCTCTTGGCGCGAGCATGGAGGAAATCCAGCTGGCCCGCCAGCTCGCAGAGGAACTCGCCGAGCTGAATCAGTACAACCGGCGCCGGGCTCGCGATGGTCAGCCGCGATCGCAGGACGACGGCGGCCAGTTCGCTGCCCAGACGGCATCGACGGTGCCCGAGCCTGACCTGGCCGCGACGATCGCCGCCGACCAGCGACCGCGCGCGCTCGACTCAAGTGAGATCCGGCGTTACCGGGTCCTCGGCCTGCCCGGTCCGCCGGAACGGTTTGTCGGCACGGTGACCGGCGATATCCGCCGGGTCCGCTGCGCGCGGGTGTGGGTCAACTCCGAGAACACCGAAATGCTCATGGCCAGGTTCAGCGACTACTCGATCTCGAGCATCATCCGGTACGAGGGCGCCACCCGGGACGACCTGGGTCAGGTGACCGACGACATCATCTACGACGAGCTGGCTCGCAAGCTGTCCGGCCGCCGGCTGGTGCCGCCGGGCACGGCGATCGTGACCGGCGCGGGCGAACTGGCCCGGTTCGAGGTCAGGCACGTGGTACACGTCGCCGCCGTCCAGGGCGAACCAGGCGCCGGGTTCCGCCAGGTCCGTGAGGTCGGCCGGTGCGTCACCAGCGTGCTGGCCGAGGTGGACAAGATCAGGGCCGACCCGCCGCCGGAAACGATCCTGTTTCCGCTGCTCGGCACGGGCTCGGGCGGCGGCGAACTGATGCAGACAATCAGCGCCCTGACCGGCTCGGTACTCGACTACTTCACGATGACGCCGCGGACGCGGATAACGACGGTCTACTTCCTCGCCTACCTGGACATCGAGCTGACGGCGTGCGAAGCACTGTTCGGCGCCAATAAGCGCCTCGGGCCGGTCCGGACTTGACCTTTTATCCCCTTCCGGCGGTCATTCCTAAGTGACGCTCCGGGCGGGGTCCTTACCGCACCGCCGGTCGGACGATACGCTGATAAGAAGACAATGTGCCAGCAAGATGCCATGGCAAGCCGGAGTTGCCGATTAGATGACATCGAGCCAACATGATGCGCCCACCTCGCAAATCGCGGCGGAGATAAGGCTGATCAGGAAGGGCCGCGGCATTCGGGCCAGGGATCTGCCGCAACGGATCGGCCCGCACCTGCGCGAGTTGATCGGCGATTCCCGAGGCGACGCCAGTGACCTGCGCCGGAGCCTGGCCAGCGAGCTGAGCAGCTGCGCCGCGAGACTGCCTGAGGACTTGAGCACGGCCGTGCTGGCCAGCCTGGCCCTGCTTGAGGAGACCCGGCAGATGGAGCATTTCGGTGACCGGGTGACCTGGCTCGCCGAGCGGGTGACCCGCAATGAGCGGACCGTGCTGCGCCGGATCGATGACGCCGAGAAACTGCTGGCCGAAGAGATCAGTACCGAGCTGAAGGCCCGGCGCGGCCGGGTGGTCTCGTCGACCAACGGCTGGTATCTGGATGAGTTCCGCACCGTGCTCAGACTCGATACCGCGACGCCTGAGTCGCACGAGCGGCGTCGGATCGTCTCGACCAGATCCGGGCTATCCGAGGTGATGGCCTGGCTCGACGTTCCCAGAGAGGCCGACCAGCCGAGGATGAACCTGGAGGCGGAGATGCTGGTAGGCGGCCGCCTGGTGCGCAAGGCCGATCCAGCCGGTCATCGGCACGCCTTCTTCATCGAACTGCCGGAACCGCTCGCAGCCGGGGATTCGCACGAATACGAGCTCATCCTGCGGGTGCCGCCCGGTGAGCCGATGCGGTCGCATTACATTTTCACGCCGGAGTACCAGTGCAATGCCTTCGATCTGACGGTCCGTTTTGATCTTGCCCGGCCGCCGACCTGGATCAGGGTCGTGTCGGGAGAAACCGTTCGGATGTTCGATCCCGCTCACCCCGGCGACTCGGTCAGCCTCAACGGCGCGGGCGAAGCTCATGTCAGGTTCGGCAATCCGGTGATGTATCTGGGCTACGGCCTGCAATGGCAGTTCTAACGCTGGTCTGAGATCTCGCCTGAGATCTAGACGAGATCTCGGGGAGGTGACCCGCCCGGTTGGACGGGCCCACCCCCGTTATGGGCTCTACCAGACGCGGTTCGCCAGCAGCGACACGATGGTCACGATCAGGTGCATGATGCCATGTGGTTCCATAGTTTTCTCGCCTCCCTTCGGCAGTCGGCCATCTGGCCGTGCCGATAGCCAAGCCGAGGTCAGCGGCCGTTCGGCCGGGGAGCGAACCTGGGCGGGCACTTACTCAAACTGCCTGCGTGACCTGCGCTTGAGCATGCTTCGCCGGCCTTCGCTGACGAATTCCCGCGAAGGCCGGCCGCCCGAAATTCGGCGCTTACTCGAACCTGGCCTGGTCCAAGGAGGTGATGCGGCCGAGCAGCGGCAGCGTCGCCAGAACGACCAGGATCGCGGCTGCGAGGCCGGTCCCCATCGTCAGGTAGTACACGTGGTCGAGCACAGGCACCGGGGTGCCAGGCGGGGCGATCCGGTTCACGGTCAGCACCGACATTCCGTAGGCCAGGCCCGCGGCGATCACGGTCGCCGCGACCAGCGGCAGGACGGCCTCGGCCAGCACGACGCGGTACAGCGTCACCGTCGACGTGCCCGTCAGCCTGAGCATCGTAAATGGTCGCTTCCGCTCGACCAGTCCGCCGCCGACCGTCACCGCCAGGCTGCAACCGGCGACGATGAGCGTCAGCGCGACCGCCACGTCGATGAGCCGCTGGACAGTGTTCGCCACCCCCAGCCTGGCCTGGACCGCCTCACCGAACGTCCTGGCGGCGGTGCCGGACACCGACTGCCTGGTATGGGTAATCAGGTAGGTACGCACCACTTCGAGTTCCGCCGGACCGCGGACCTTGATCAGCACGGCCTGCAGGTACAGGCCCGTGAACCGGTCAGGCACAGCCGGGCTGGTCCGGCCGACGATCGGCTCGGTGGTGTCCATCGGGTTGTCGCCGTACAGGCTGGCCGCGGTGGCCTTCGCGGCCCTGGCGCCGGCCGGGCACTGACCGAGCGCATCAAGAGCTCGCATCCCCGCGCAGCCGACCACGGCGGTATAGGTCCCCCTGAAGTCGGGCGAGGCGTCGCTGCGCAGCGAGTAGACCGGGACCGTCGTGATGCCGGCGAACTGGGTCAGCCCGGCGAGGAGCTTCCCGCCCTCGCCCGGCGGCAGGCCCTCTAGCTGCATCCGCAACTGGCTCGGCGGCGCGCTCGCGGCCGGTCCCGTCGGGCCGGAGCCGGTGCAGTTCACGTTGTTCCCGCAGACGGGGCCGGCCAGGAAGCTGTCGAGCAGCACGTTGCTGAGCGCGGTCGCGCGGCTGGTGGAGGTCGTGGTGGCTTCGGCGGCAGGGATCAGGCCGCCCACGAGCGTGCCCAGGAACACCGCGAGCACCAGGCCGCTTACCGACCGGAAGGCGGCCTTCGGGTTGTCGGCCAGGCGCCTGGCCGCGAAGATCGGCGCCGCCCCGCGCACGAGCTTCGGCAGCAGTTCTGCGGCCCGCCAGGTCAGCCAGGGACCCGCCACGACCAGGCCGATCATGACGATGATCAGGCCAGGGAAGGTGGCGGCACCGATTCGTTGCGCGTTAGTCAGCGCCATGCCGGCAATGAAGAGCGCCACGCCGGCTGCCAGCGGCAGCACCCGCCACAGCCTTGGCTTCGGCGGCGTGACCTTGCGGCTGACTCCGAATGGCGTGATGCGCACCCGCCGCAACGCCAGCAGGCCGGTGATCGCCGCGGCAGCCGGCACTGCGATGAACACGCCCAGGTAACCCCAGACCGTAGGTGTCACGTCGGCGGGGAAGTAGACCGCGCTGGTGATCGCCGTCCTGGCCAGCGTCGGCTGGACGGCCGCGAAGATCGCGATCCCGCCGGCCGCCCCGAGCAGGCCGCTGAGAACGGCATCCACGGTCGCGATGAGGTTGATGTCGTGCCCGGTCGCCCCGGTCAGCCTCAGCGAGGCGTACCGCTCCTCGCGCCGCGCCGACGCGAGCTTGGTCGCGGTGCCGATCAAGATCAGGATCGGGAACAGGAAAGCCAGTGCCGCGGTGATGAACGCGTCCCTGAAGTAGTGCGTCCAGACTTGCCTGCCCGACGTGGCCGCGATCTTGCTGACCTTGATCGTGCCGGGCAAGCTGGCCAGCGCGCGAGGCGCGTCGCCCACGTAGATGACGAGTTCCTGCGGGCCGGTCAGGGCCCGGTCGCCGATGGTCCCGGCTAGCGAGCCGGGGAACCGGGCACCGAGCTGATCGCGCGGCACAGCGCGAAGTAGCGTCCGCAACGCCGGGGACGCGTAGTACTGACCAGGCCCGGGCAGCTTGGTGAGGCCGGGCGGCACCGGAGCGTCCGGGCCGAGCGCGGCGACGTCGAGGCGCTCGATGGTCTGGCCCTGGTAGACCTCATCGCTGTAGTTCCACAATTCGGTTCTGGCCGCGACGCGCTGCCTCGCGGGCGTAGCAACGGTCCCTTCCCAGTTCGGTCGGTTGGCGGTTAGTTCAAAGGCATGAAAATCTGCTAGGACGCCTAGAAGAATTGCGACCCCTGCCGCTACCGCGGCCCCCGTGACCATGAGCCGGATGATGGCTTCCCTGCCGCTGCGCAGCGTGAGCTGCAGCCCGAGCTTGAACATCAGCGCTGTCCTCCAGCCCGGGTAACTGCGAGCTGGCCATCGCTGACACTGGCCGTGCGGTCGGCGTACCCGGCCACGGCGGAGTCGTGGGTTACCAAGATGACCGTGGTGCCGTCCTGCCGGGCGATACCGACGAGCAGGTCCATGATCATGCGCCCGTTGGCCGAATCGAGCGAACCGGTCGGCTCGTCAGCGAACAGCACCTGCGGCTTAGAGATCAGCGCCCGGCCGATCGCGACCCGTTGCGCCTCGCCGCCAGACAGTTCCCCGGTCCGCCGGCCGCCAAGCTCGGCCAGCCCCAGCCGGCCGAGCCAGGAATCCGCCGCCCGGTACGCGGCCCGGCGGCCAGACCGGCCGAGCACCAGCGGGATCGCGATATTGTCGGCGGCCGTCAGTTCCGGTACCAGTTGCCCGAACTGAAAGACGAAGCCGAATGCGCTGCGCCTGAGCAAGGTGCGTTTCTTGTCGCTCAGATCGTCGATCCGCCTGCCGTTAAACCACACCTCGCCGCTGTCCGGCCGGAAGATCCCGGCCAGGCAATGCAGCAGCGTCGACTTACCAGAACCGCTCGCCCCCATGACGGCCAGAATTTCGCCACTGGCAGCCCCAAGGCTGACACCGCGCAGCGCAGGTGTCTGCCCAAATGACCGGCGGACATCCCTCGCCTCGATTAGGCAGTCCCCAAGTTCGATGTTCACGAATTTCCCCTCACGCCGAGCGAGCGCGGAGCTGGCAGAAACTGTCCGCGCCTCCGCTGCGTTAAGACTGACGTCATCGTGCTCGGTCTCGGCCGGCGCGGGCATCAGGATGATCCCTGGTCTATCCCTGAATGCTTAGCGTCTGGTAAGCACGAGGGATCTCGGTGAGCAGGTCTGATAGACAGGCGAAACAGTCGCAAAGAGCTATCCGGATTGGACGGCTAGAGCAGTCATGGATCAATACACGCGCGGCGGCCACCGGGCAGCCCAGATCCCAGCCGGCGCGCGGACGGCGGTCGATCGCGACCGGTCTTCGGTGTGGACCACCCGCGGCGCGCTGCGGGTCCCGGAGATTACCGCGTACTTCTGGATCATCAAAGGGCTGTCCACCGCGATGGGGGAGTCGACCTCTGACTTCATGGTGCACGTGATGAATCCGGTCCTGGCCGTCGGCATCGGCTTCGTCGGATTCGTCGCGGCGCTAGCGCTTCAGCTTTCCGTCCGCCGGTATCTGGCCTGGACCTACTGGCTCGCGGTGGTCATGGTCGGCGTGTTCGGCACGATGGCCGCCGACGTGCTGCACGTCGGCTTCGGAGTTCCTTACATAGCCTCATCCGTGCTTTACGCGGTCGTCCTGGCGGCGGTGTTCGTGACCTGGCAACGGACCGAGCGGACGCTGTCGATTCACACGGTTGACACGCTGCGCCGGGAGCTCTTCTACTGGGCCGCTGTAGTGGCGACGTTCGCGATGGGGACCGCGCTCGGCGACCTGACCGCGACAACCTTCGGGCTGGGCTACGACTTCTCGATCGTGCTGTTCGCCGTGATCATTATCATCCCGGCGGCAGGGTTCCGCTTCCTCCACTGGAACGCGATCGGCTCGTTCTGGTTCGCCTACGTGGTCACCAGGCCGCTGGGCGCCTCGGTCGCCGACTGGCTCGGCAAGCCGGTCAGCGTGGGCGGCCTCGGCTGGGGCGACGGCCGGGTGGCGCTCGGATTCACTGTGCTGATCGTGATCCTGGTCGCGTATTTGGCTATAACTAAGGTTGATGTCCAGAACCGCGCGGGGAAACACGAGCCACGCCACAGCGCTTAGCCTCAGGTGATCGAGTCTCCGGCGGCGCCGGCGGCGCCTGATCTGCGTGACCGGCTTGTTTCCTCGATACCTGGTGGCACCTGGCAGGGCTGGGTCGGCCCGCTGCTCGTCACCTTGTTCGGTGCCTTCCTGCGGTTTGACCGGCTGAGCGTGCCGCACGGGGTGGTCTTCGACGAGACCTACTACGTGCCCGACGCCTACGGGATCTTGAAGCACGGCGTAGAAATCAGCCACATGCGCGACTCTGACGCCATGCTGGCTCACGGCGGCACCCATATCCTGGTCGGCACTGCGGCCGAATACGTGGCCCATCCGCCACTCGGCAAGATCATGATCGCGGTCGGGGAGTGGCTATTCGGCCTCACGCCGTTCGGCTGGCGATTCGCGGCGGCGCTGGTTGGTTCTGTGGCCATCTTGATGACCGCCAGGATCGCCCGGCGGATGACCAGGTCCACCTGGCTCGGCTGCGTGGCCGGCCTGCTGCTGGCTCTCGACGGCCTCGAATTCGTGCTGAGCCGGACCGCGATCCTCGACATCTTCCTGATGTTCTGGATCCTCGCCGCGTTCGGCCTGATGGTCCTGGACCGCGACCGGAGCCGGGCCCGGCTGGCTGATGCGTTGGCCAGCGGCCGGCCGGCGAATCTGGGCTTCCGCTGGCCACTGCTGCTAGCGGGCTTGTGCCTGGGCGCTGCCTGCGCGACCAAGTGGGATGGCATCTGGTACCTGCCGGTGTTCGCTTTCCTGGTCCTGGCGTGGGACTATGGTGCCCGCCGGGCGGCCGGCACGGTCCGTCCGGCTAGAGGCGTACTGCGCAGCGACGGCCCGTGGGCGGGCATCTGGTTCGGCCTCGCGCCGCTGGCCGCGTACGTAGTGTCGTGGACCGGCTGGTTCGCGACCAGCTACGGCTATGACCGTAACGGCACCGCGCTCAACGGCGGCCATCCGACCGGGACAATCCTGGCCTGGCTGCAGTACCAGAAGTCAATGCTGGGCTTTGGCCTGGGCCTGCGCACCTCGCATTCGTACCAGTCGAATCCGCTCGGCTGGCCGATCCTCGCCCGGCCGATCTCGTTCTACGCCAACTGCGTCCCGCCCGGAAACCAGTGCGGCCAGACCACGCGCTCGACCGAGCAGGAGGTGTTGGCCATCGGCACCCCGCTGATCTGGTGGGTGGCCGCCGCCGCCCTGCTCGGCTGCGTCGCCTGGTGGATCTGGAGGCGCGACTGGCAGGTCGGCGCGGTGCTGGCCGGGGTCGCCGCCGGATGGCTGCCTTGGATCTGGTTCTATTACCACGATCACCGCACCGAGTTCTTCTATTACGCCGTCGTATTCGTTCCGTTCCTGGTCATTGCCATCGCTCTCGTCTTTGACCTGATCAGGCAGACGTTCCAGGCTCGCATCACCTTGGCCGTGCTATCGGGCGGCTACCTGCTCGTGGTGCTGGCGAACTTCATCTATATCTATCCGGTGCTGGCCGCCAGGGTGCTCCCGTACAGTGCCTGGCTCAGCCGAATGTGGTTTGGCAACTGGATCTGAGGGTGGTCCTGATGGGTAGCGCATGGCATTTCTGTCACGGGCGGGGGCTGGCTCGGCGTAAGTAGCGGTTCTAGACTCAGGCGGGAGGGAGTGGGGTATTGGCCGATTCCTTTGGCGACTTGCTGCGCCGCTTTAGAGTGGCGGCCAGCCTCACCCAGGAGGCTCTCGCAGAGCAATGCCGGATCAGCCCGGCCACGGTCGCGGCAATCGAGCAGGGCCGGCGCACCGCACCCAGGCTCTCGACTGTCCGGCTCATCGCTGACGCCCTCGATCTGTCTCCGGCTGATCGCGAGCTGCTGGCACTGGCGGCCGATCAGGGCGGTGGCTCGCCAAAACCCGGTCCCGAACCACCCAGCCGGGCCGAACCGCCGAAGGTAGCAGCCGCACGTCAGGCCGGAGTGGTGGCCGGCTTGCCAGCGACTCGCACCAACTTCGTCGGCCGCGACGGCGTGCTGGCGTCGGTGCTAGCGGCGCTGGACGGCACGTCGGTGGTGAGCCTGGTCGGGCCGGGCGGAGTCGGGAAGACCAGGCTGGCGGCGAAGGCGGCCGAGTTGGCCGCTGCCTCTTATCCGTCCGGTGCGGCGTTCGCCGATTTGGTGCCGGTGCGCGAGGGATTCATCAGTCAGTCGGTGGCCGCGCTGCTCGGCGTCGCCGAAGGCCCGGGCCGGTCGCTGGATGCGGCCCTGCACGAGCATCTGGCCAGAGGCCGGGCCCTGCTCGTCCTGGACAATTGCGAGCACCTGCTCGACGTCGTAGCTCCGTTCGTGGAGAAGCTGCTGGCCAATTGCGGCGAGCTGACCGTCCTGGCCACCAGCCGGGAGCGGCTGTCGATCCCCGGCGAAGTGGTCATCACGGTCCCGCCGCTGTCGCTGGTCAACGGACGATCTCCCGGCAGCGCGCGGTCAGAGGCCGAAGCGCTGTTCGTGGACCGGGCCATGGCGACCGACCCGAGGTTCGCCGGCGCCGACGAGGTGATCAGCCAGGTCTGCGCCCGGCTGGACGGAATCCCGCTGGCAATCGAACTCGCGGCTGCCCGCAGCGCCTCGCTGGGCGTTGATGGCCTGCTGGCCGGGCTCGACGATCATCTGCGCCTGCTCGCGGGGAGCAGAGGGGCGCACGAACGGCACCGGTCGCTGCGGGCGGTGATCGACTGGAGCCACGACCTGCTCGATGATGACGAGCGAGTGATGTTCCGACGGGTCGGGGTGTTCATCGGCGGGTTCGACCTGGATGCGGCGGTAGCCGTGGCCGGGCCGGGCCGGGATAGCGACCGGGGCGCGGTCGCCGATCTGGTCGGTCGGCTGACCGACAAGAGCCTGCTGATCCACCGGCACGGACCAGAGGGCAGCCGCTGGCAGATGCTCGAGACCATCAGGGCCTACGCGGTCGACCGGCTGTCCGACAGCGATGAGGAGACCGCGATCCGGGACGCCCACCTGCGCTGGGCCGCCGAGGTCGCCGCCGACCTCGAGCGACGAGTCGAAGCCGACCGCCCCTGGCGCGCCGCCTTCGACACCGTCGCTGATGACCTCCGAGCCGCCCTATTGACCCGTGCGCCCTACACCGCGCATGGGGCGGATGCTGGGTACGGGGCGGGCGGGCCGCGTGGGGCGGGTTCGGGGCGCGGGTCGGATGCTGGGCGTGGGGCGGATGCTGGGTACGGGGCGGGTTCGCCGCGTGGGGCAGGCTCGGGACGTGGGTCGGATGCTGGACATGGAGGGGATGCTGGGTTTGGGGCGGGTTCGCCGCGTGGGGTGAGCACGGGACGTGGGTCGGATGCGGGGGGCGGGGTGGATGCTGCTCCTGGTGCCAGCGTCGTATATGGGGCGGGCGCTGCGCGTGGGGCCGGTACCACCTATAGAGCCGGGGTCGCGAGCGGGGCCGATGCTGTTCGATGGCCCGGCGGCGTGGTCGGGGCTGGGCAGGTCGCTGGGGTACTGGCTCTGCGGCATCGCCTGGCCCGGTCGCTTGGGCACCTTGCTTACGCGCGGCGGTTCATGAACGAGGCCTGCGAGCACTACCGGACGGCCGCGACGCTGACCGCGGCGCCGGCCCAGGCCGCGTTCGATCTGAGGATGGCGGCCGACGTTGCCATGGCCACCGGACGCGGCCAGCAAGCGTTTGACCTGCTGATCGCTTCGGCGCAGCAATCCGATGCGGCCGGTGACCGGGCGGGCCGGGCGGCCGCTATCGGGTACGCGGTTACGATCGCTGACCGGTTCGCCGCGGAGTTCCCGGCCGAGATCCCGCACGACCGGCTCCAGGCGATGCTCGAGGAGGCGGCCGAACGCTGCCCGGCCTTCGCGCCAGTCGCGGCCGCGCATCTGGCAGCTGCGGCGGCCTGGATCGCGCAGACCGAGAAGACCGTCCCTGAGCTGGATCTGGCGACCCAGGCGCTGCAAGCCGCCAGGCTGACCGCCGATCCGGTGCTGATCAGCGGCGCGCTTGATGCCGTCGTCGGCGCACTCGACGCCGGCGGCCGGCTGCGCGAGGCCCATCAGGTCAACGCCGAGCGGGTCGAATTGCTCAAGCGCCTGCCCAGGCATGACCCGCGGGCCGGCGTGGAGATCATCGATGCCTTCCACATGGTTACCGAGATTGCGGTCACCGCCGGCGATCTCCCCGCCGCGCTGAACACGGCCACGCTAGCGGCGGGTGACGACATCGCTAGCGGTCAGCCGCACCGGACCGCCAGCAAGCCGGTGCTCCCGCTGGCGCTGCAGGGTCGGTTCGACGAGGCGTTCACCGCGGCGCAGACCATGTGGGAGGCGTGGCTGGCCGCCGGGCGGCCAGTCGCGCGGTGGATGGGTCCGGCCATCTACGGGGTAGTGCTCGGCTACGGCCTGCGCGGCCAGGATGAGAGCCGGCGGGACTGGCTCGGCCGGCTCGACGAGCTGATCGGCACCGGCGGCGACCCGGCGAACCTGTTCTGGGCGGCGATGTTCGCTGACGCCCGGATCGCCCTGCACGAGAACCAGCTAGACCTGGCGGTGACGGCCGTGCGCGACCTGAACGTCGCCCGGCAGGCGTGGTATGAGGCGCCGCATTGGTATTCGCTGCGGCCGTACGCCTGGGCGATCGCTGCGGAAGTGGCCGTTGTCGCGGGGTTGCCGGACGCGGCGAGCCTGCTGGAGGAGGCGGCACCGGCCGGGGCGGAGAACTACTGGGCGGGGGCTTGCCTGGCTCGCGCCGCCGGGCGGCTGCACGGTGACCAGGCCGAGCTGGAGCGGTCGATTGCGGGCTGGGAACGGATCGGCGCCCGCTTCGAGCGTGCTTGCACGCTGCTCCTGCTGCCGGACCGGGCCGCCGAGGGCCTGGCCGAGCTGACCGATCTCGGCTGCCGGCCTCCGGCTGACTAGGACGCCATCCCCACCCCGGCGACGTGGGGGCACTTTGCTGTCGCCTGAGCTACAGCCAAGTGTTCCCCACGCACAGAGCAACGCAGCAGAGTAACGCAGCTGAGCGTCGCCCGCCAACGACACCCAGCTGCGCGATGGTGCGGGCGGTGAGCCTTACTGGCTCACCGCCCGAGTCCTGTTGTTCCGTTACGGCTTGGCGATGAAGCCGTCGGTGTTGCCCTTGCGGTCGACGTAGAAGCCGACCAGGTCACCAGCGGAGTTGACGCCGTTGACGAAGGTCTGGGTCGGGCCGTTCGGGTCCTTGACGGTCTGGTAGCCGTGCTTGCGGTCCCAGGTGAAGCCGAAGTTCTTCGAGCCCTTCGTGTAGACCCCGTCGACTAGGCCGAACTTGTTCACGCCGAACGGCATCGTGGCGTCTGAACCAGGCACCTTCAGGATGAACAGGTGCGGTGATGCCTTCCTGATCAAGAAACCCTTCGTCGTGCCGCCGGAGTTGGTGAAGAAGCCGCAAACGCTGTCAGGATCGTTGATGCCGGTCGGGGTCACGCTGGTCACGCCGGTGCCGAGTGGCGGGTTCTCGCTGACGTACTTGTGGGCGGGGATGTCATACAGGTAGCCGTGGCTGTTGCCCTTGGCGTCCAGATAGAAGCCGACGGCCAGCCCGGAGTCGTTCACGCCGAGCAGCTGGTCAACGGGCGGGCTCGCCGGGTTCTTGGTCGGGAAGTTGACCTTGTGGAAGTGCTTGCCGTTGATCGAGTAGAAACCGAAGTTGTTGTTGTTCCCGCTCTTGGTGTTCATCGTGGAGTAGAAGCCGACCTGAATGTCGCCGTTGTTGAGGCCGGTGACCTGGGTCTGCTTGGAGCCAGGGAAGTTCTGATTGCGGAAGTCAACCTGGTGGTACGGCGGCTTCAGGGTGTACCCCTTGTTGGGGTGGCCCTTGGCGCCCGAGCCGAAATAGCCGGCGATCTTGCCGGCGTCGTTGATGCCGAGCAGTTGGTTGAACGTCGGGTCGTTGTTGTTGTTGACCGTCTTAAACGAGTAGTGGATCGCTGGTGCCGTCGGCGCGGCCTGCGCGATCGAGGCCGTCATCGCGGTAGAAACCAGGGCGGTGGCGCCGGCCAGGCCAGCGGCACACAGGAGGCGCCGGGAAGCGGACTGGGCTAGATACCTCATCACAGTTTCCTTTTTCTCAGTTCTGACCAGCCTGTTTGCCGGTGCCATTCGATAGTCGGTCAAGGCGGGTCAGCTCCCCAGGCACGTAACCCCGACATCGCCCCCACATCGCTCTTACAGTGTTTGCTTTTCGCCTCCGGTCGCTGCGCTCCCTTTGGCGAGGCCCTCCGGCTGGAGACCGGAGTCGATCGGGACGGTCGACTCAGCCGGCGCGAAGCTTTCTCGCTGAAAGATGTGAAGAATTTGGGGCAGATCGGGTCAGCTTGAGCTGCCGACCTGGAT
>DASYAT010000055.1:0-54829 GCA_036501205.1 Streptosporangiaceae bacterium
GACCGCACCGGCATTTCGACAGTGCAGCGGTTCAGGGTCACCGCCGAACCCGCCGATTGGGCAGACACCCTCCCCGCGTGCTGCCGACGCTCCTGACCTCGCTAACCCCCGGTTGTCCAACCCGACCCGGGTACCCTGACCGCACGAGATCATCTAGCAGGAGGTGTTACGGATCATCTGACATCGATCCGTAACGCATCAACTGGAGCTCGACGAGCCGATCGGGCGATCGGGTGTTTGCCGGAGGTCGTCAGGGTGCGGCAGGGCATCGATCTGCAGTGGCGCTACTGCCAGGTGTAGGAGACGCCGAACTCCTCGGCCAGGTCGCGTTCGCTGCGCAGCTTGCAGGGGTAGTAGCCGGCTGCGATGCGCGCCGCGATGGCATCTGCTACTTGCTGGTAGGCGTGCGTGCCTGATGCTCGCCCGGCTTATTTCCGTGTCGTCGGTCATCTGACGCTCTTTAATCGCGGGGCTGTGTCGTCTTCGGGATCTGGGATGACGGCGAGGATGCTGCGCCCGGCGGCGTCGCCGGTGGTGACGAGCAGGGACGCGACTACGTCGAGGCCGCGTCCTGATTCCTGATCGGTACCGGCCCGGCTGATCCGGGGATGGTTCGGGCCGCCCTGGTCGGGGACCTGGACCGCGATGTGGTGGGGGCTCGCCAGGGTCAGGTGGACGGCGAACATGCCACCGGGGTGTCCGCTGGCGGTGTGGGTCATGGCGTTGGCCGCGAGCTCGGATGCGGCCAGCATGGCGTTGTCCAGGCGGGGTGGCCGACGAACTCGGAACGGATGTAACGGCGCACTTTGGCTACCTGGTCGGGGGTGCCGGGGAAGATGCGCCAGGTTCCGGCGTGCCAGTAGCAGCCGTCCGCGGTGAGCATGGCCTGGATGCCGGGTGCGGTTGCCGCGACCAGTACGCCGCGCTCGAGTTGGGCCGCCATATCGGGAAGGGTGCTCGCTGGCCGCGCTTCGGTGCTGGTGACTGGGGCAGTCATGGTACGTGGCACTTCGCGTACCGGCGCAGCACAAATAGTGCGAGCATTGCGCCATGCGACTGACGAGGAAGGGGTGAGCCATGTTCGGGCTGAGCGTGCGGTTCACGTGCAAGGACCAGGCCAGCGCGGAGGCTTACGACCGGCTGGTCGCCGAGACCATCGAGCAGATCAAGGCCAGCGAGCCAGGAACGATCGTCTACGCCTCCCACACCGTCAAAGACCAGCCGCTGCAGCGGATCTTCTACGAGCTGTACCGGGACAAGGACGCGTTCGACGCGCATGAGGCCGCGCCGCACACGCAGCGGTACCTGGCGGAGAGAGGACAGTACCTCGCTTCGACTGAAGTGGACTGGCTGACCCTGCAGGCGGGCAAGGGGACGAGCGGTTGACTGCGCCCGGCTACCAGCAATCGCTCGGCCGCAAGATCGCCGCCGAGCGGCACCGGCGGGGCCTGTCCCAGCCCGAGCTGGCCCGGCTGATCGGCCGGTCCGTGGCGTGGGTATCCCAGGTCGAGCGCGGCGTGCGCCGGATCGACCGCATGTCCGTCCTCGAATCTCTCGCCGGGGCGCTCGACATCCCGCTCGCCGAACTGGCGGCCGAGGCCCCGGTCGTCGCCGCCGTGACCGAGGAGTCACCGGCCGCCGGGGACCTGCGCCTGGTCCTGTCGGGCGTGCACTCGCTCAAGGCGATGCTGAACGGGCACCAGTCCCCCAGCCTCGATGACCTGCAAGAGCGGACCGCCAAGGCATGGAATCTCACCCACGAAGGCCGGTACGCCGACCTCTCCGACCTGCTCCGCGCGCTCGTCCCCGACCTGGAAACCGCCGCCCGGGCGCTGCCCGATGACCAGCACGGCGCGGTGTTCGAGCAGATGGCCGCCGCCTACCAGGCCTGCTCGGCGGCACTGGACAAACTCGGCGAGCCCGAGGCCGCCTGGATCGCCGCTGACCGGGCGATGGCCGCCGCCGAGCGAGCGGGGAATCCGCTGCTGGTTGCGGCCGGGGCGTTCCGGCTGGTGTTCGTGTTCCTGAGCGCCCGGCATTACGCCCAGGCCGAGGAGACCGCCCGCACCGCTGCCGATGCGCTCTGGCACCTGGCCGATGACGGCAACCCCGAGGCCATGTCGCTGTGGGGAGCACTGACCCTGCAGCGGGCTATCACGGCTGCCCGGACTGGCGACGCGGACGCCGCCTATGCCCATCTCGGGCGGGCCGACGCGATGGCGGACCGGCTCGGGGCGGGGCGGAACGACTACAACACCGAGTTCGGCCCGGCGAACGTCGCGCTGTTCGAGATCGCGATCGCGACAGAACTCGGCGATGCCGGACGGGCGTTGCGTACGGCGGCCGCGCTCAATACGTCGGCGCTGTCGGCGGAGCGGCAGGCCCGGATGCTCATCGACGTGGCCCGCGCGCACACCCAGCGCCGTCAGGTCGCCCAGGCGGTATCGGCGCTGGCCCAGGCCGAGGACATCACCCCCGAACAGGTACGGGACCACTACCTGGCCCGGCAGATCGTCTCCGACCTCATGTCCATGCAGGACCCGGCCGGGCCGGAGCTTCGCGCACTCTCAGTACGTCTCGGCATCGCCTGGGTTCGTGGCTGAAATAAAAAGTATGTGTGACTGAGTCATTCGATGTCACGACCGGGCTGTTCGAACCCACGATGAAGCTCACGCCCCATGGCGGTTTTCTAACCCGCCAGAGGCAGTGACCCGGCTGCTGGATGGCCGTCACCATCTGGAACGGCACGCGATGGAGCAGGCGGGTGAGGTGGTCGTGCGGCTTGAGCCCACGAGCAGACCACACACGCTGCACCGTCGCTGGGCTCCTCCCGACCTCATAGGCGACAGCCGTGCTGGCAAGACCATCGGCTGCCAGCAACAGCGCCTTGGCCCGGGTCACTCCCGATGAGCTGCCGTCTGGGACTTCGCCAGCTCTCCAGGATCTCTCGCTGAGCATCAGACATGACCAGAGCGGGGCTCGGAGCGCGCACGAACACACCTACGACCGAGGCGGCCGAGCGCGGCGCAGCCGCTGGCGCCGGGGCCATTAGCCAAACCGCAGGATCAGCTAGACGGCTCGAAGAGCTGGACCCGAACCCCGGGATGGTCTGCCTCCTCAGTCACCGATCTGGTCCATGGCCGCCGTACGCCCAGATCCGCGCCCCGGCCTCGGCTCTTCACTTGTCCCAGCTCGATGCCCTCCTCGGCGTATTCGTCCTCGCCGAGGGCCACGATTATCGCGCTCCGCACGGCCTGTGCCCTCTGCCACGCGATCTCCGGTCCCTCGTTGGCGAGCCGCCGCCCGGTGAGCTGGGCGGTGGCTCGCGGATTCTGCGTGAGTTCGGTTACCACCGTGGCCACGAGCTCAGCGGCCACTCGCTGGCCTGCCGGCACCCGGCGATCTCGGCTGAGCTCACGTCATACCGATCGGAGAACTCGGCCGCGAATCGTCCCGTATCCCACTGATCCTGCGGCTTGGCCTCCAGCACGAGGAAATAGTCCTCGTAATCGAGCACGAACCCTTTTCCGCGTCCCGCGCCGACAGTCACGGCTGCGACCCGGTTGCCGGTCCGCTCAGTCAATTCGCCGGCGACGACGCTTTCGATTACGAGTGCGGCAGCGTGGGCCGGGCCATATTGCCCAAGGACGCCGTCATTACTTCGCGCCGCGTAGTTCTCCCAGATCTCGTGAATGGCGACCGCGGTTTGTGAACGTCGCTGATTATCTCCTTCAGGCTGACCCGAAGCCGGTCAGAGGTTTCCGATTTGAGACTGACGTCCTCCCCTGATACCGATAGTTCAAGCGAGGCCGCCTGCCATTCCCATCCTCCCCGATCCCCGCCAGCCGAGCCAGGGCTGGCTCTGCTGTCAGCAGATTGTTTTGGCATGTCGTGGTCCCAGCGGCGATTGTGGAGCAACGGCGCCGAGTAACCCAGCTAGATGGAAAGCAGGTAACACCATGCACGCTTCCGTTGCCGAAGCTCCCGTCATGGGCAGCGCCCACGACGATCAACTGCTGAACCGGCTGCTCTACCACCGCATCATCGTGCTCGGCTCCGAGGTCGATGACCGGGTGGCCAACCGGCTCTGCGCTCAGTTGCTGCTGCTGTCGGCCGAAGACTCCCGCAGCGACATCAGCCTGTACATCAACTCACCCGGCGGATCGGTCACCGCGGGCCTCGCGATCTACGACACCATGCAGCTGATTCCCAACGAGGTCAGCACGCTGGCGATGGGCCTGGCCGGCAGCATGGGCCAGTTCCTGCTGTGCGCCGGGACCGCGGGCAAGCGGTTCAGCCTGCCGAACGCTCAGGTGCTCATGCACCAGGGCTCGGCCGGCTTCGGCGGCACGGCCGCCGACGTGGAGATCTACGCCGAGCAACTCGAACGCACCGGCGCGACCATGCTCAGGCTGATCTCCGAGCACACCGGGCAGCCGGTCGCGACCGTGGAGCGGGACAGCAAGCGGGACCGCTGGTTCAGCGCCGAGGAGGCCAAGGAGTACGGGCTCATCGACCACATCGTCCAGCGGCTTGACGACATCCGTCCGGTCGCTACGGCCCGGGCCGCACGGTTCTGAGAGGAGAGGTTCTGACATGGGCCAGTACACGATCCCGACCGTGGTCGAGAAGACCCCGCTGGGCGAGCGCGCGTTCGACGTCTACTCACGGCTGCTGTCCGAGCGGATCGTCTTCATCGGCACCGAGATCGATGACGGCGTCGCCAACGTGGTGATGGCGCAGCTGATTCACCTTGAGTCGGTCAGCCCTGACCTGGAGATCAGCCTCTACATCAACTCCCCGGGCGGCTCGTTCGCCGCGCTCACCGCGATCTACGACACCATGGCTTTCATCCGGCCCGACGTGGAGACGATCTGCATGGGGCAGGCGGCCTCGGCGGCAGCGGTCCTGCTCGCGGCGGGCGCGCCGGGCAAGCGGGCGGTGCTGCCGCACGCCAAGGTGTCACTGCATCAGCCGTCCAGCCAGGCTCGCGGTGCGCTGCCTGACCTGGCCATCCAGGCCAAGGAGCTGGCGAAGGTGCGAGCCGAGGTCGATGAGATCCTCAGCCGGCACACCGGTCACCCGATCGCCAAGATCAGGAGCGACACCGACCGCAACAACACATTCAGCGCCAGCGAGGCCGTCAGCTACGGCCTGGCCGACCGGATCATCACCAGCCGCAAGGCCGCCGGGCAGCTCGAATTGGCTTCCGCCTGACGACTAGGCGGCCAGCAGACAGACCGGATCTGCCGGGCCGGCGGCGCCACCAGCGGCCGCTGGCCCGGCCAGGCCACCCGAGGTGGCCTCGCCGATTCTCACCAGCCGGATGACGGGCACCGCACCGGCGCGGTCGGCCGCCAGTTCGCGCCCGACCTGGGCGAGCAGCTCGGACAGCTCGATGCTCAGGGCGGCGCAGATGGCCGCCAGTACCTCCGAAGATGCTTCTTTTCGGCCGCGCTCAAGCTCGGACAGGTACGGCATCGAAACCTTGGCCTCGCGCGCCACGTCGGCCAGCGTCCGGCGCTGCTCGCGCCGGAGCTTGCGCAACACCTCGCCCAGCGTCGTCCGCAGCAGGGGCGTAGACCTCTGCCGCGGCCCGAACTGACCGATCTTGGCCGGCTCGAACATCGCGTCCCTCCGCCGGTAGCTCTCCGATTACGGCAGTTGACAGCAACGTACCGGCCGGATCGGCCGTCCCAGAAGCGCTTTCGCAGCAGGCGTAACTGGCAGCTATTTTCCCGCGCAGCATGCCGGATACCTCACGCGCGCTGGGAGCTCATCGGCGGACCGCCGAGGAACGAGACGACGAACGCCGGGCTTGCCGACAGCTCGGCCGGGGTGCCCGACATGCGCAGCTGACCACCGCCGAGCACGTAGGTGAAGTCGGAGACCGCGAGCACGGCCCTGGCCCGCTGCTCCACGATCAGGACGGCCGCTCCGGCTTCGGCCAGGCTCGCCACTTGCTGCTCGAGCAGCGACCTGGCGATCGCCGGCGCCAGGCTGGCGGTGGGTTCGTCCAGCAGGAACACGGCCGGGGCCAGCATCAGCACTCGCCCCATGGCCAGCATCTTGCGCTCGCCGCCGCTCAGTTTGCCGGCCGGGCGGCGCAGCATGCCGCCGAGCCGGGGGAACACGGTGATCACGTGCTCGATCCGCCCGGCCAGCTCGCCGCGTGGCAACAGGTAGCCGCCCATTTCCAGGTTTTCCCTGACCGTGAGCGGGGCGAAGACGTCATCGACTTGCGGCACGTAGCCGACCCCGGCCCTGGCGAGTTGCTCGGGCAGGGCATTGGTGACGTCGCGGCCGTCCATCCTGACCTGCCCGGCGGAAACCCGCAGCAGGCCGACGATGGCCTTGAGCAAGGTGCTCTTGCCTGAGCCGTTCGGTCCGACCACCGAGACCACCTGCCCGGCGCCGACCCGCACCGAGATGTCCCTGATCACCGGGTCCCCGCCGTAGCCAGCGGTTACCCCGGTCGCGACCAGGATGGGCTGAGCTATCGAAGTTTCAGCCATCGGAGTTTCACCCGACAAGGTAAGCCTCCACGACCTCGCTCCGGTCCCGCAGCTGCGCCATCGTTCCCTCTGCGAGCACCCGGCCCTCGGCCATCACGATTACCGGATCGCAGAACTCGTCCATGATCGCCAGCTCGTGCTCGACCATCAGGATGGTCAGGCCCTGCTGGCTGAGTCCGGCCAGCGCGCGTCCGATCCGCCGGGCGAGCTCAGGATGCACCCCGGCCATCGGCTCGTCGAGCAGCAGCAGGTCAGGTTCGGTCATCAGCGCCCGCATGATCTCGACCAGCCGGCGCTGGCCGCCGCTCAGCTCGCCCGCGTAGTCGTTGGCCTGGGCGCTCAGCCCGAACTCCTCGATCAGAGCCTGGGCCCGGTCGATCGCGGCGGTCTCATCACCGCGCCAGTACCGGCGGCCGAGCAGCGCACCGGTGAAGGAGTCGCCCCGGTGCCCGGGCACGGCCGACAGCAGGTTCTCGGTGACCGTGAGCCGCTTGAACTCGCTGGCGAGCTGGAACGTCCTGACCAGGCCGAGCCGGGCCCGGCGGTAAGCGGGCAGCGCGGTGATGTCCTGCCCGGCGTAGCTGATCCGGCCGGCCGAGACCTTCTCGGTGCCGGCCAGCAGCGACAGCAGCGTCGACTTGCCGGCGCCGTTCGGGCCGATCAGCCCGGTCATCGTGCCGCGCGCTACGGACAGGCTGACCCCGGCCACCGCGTGCACCCCGCCGAAGTCCTTGCTGACCCCCTCCGCCGCGAGCAGCACCTCAGATTCCGCCGCCGCTGCTGGCCGGAGCCGGCCAGGTCTTGCCGCCGGCGCAGACTCGGTGACCGCCTGATCGGCGGCCGGCGCGGGCCTGATCACCCGTTTTCGCTCCGGCAGTACGCCCTGGGGCCGCAGCCACAAGAAGACCACGATCAGCAGGCCGATCGCGACCCACTGCAGTGACGGCAGCAGGTTCGGCGGCAGGCTCGGGTTGTTGTTGGAGATGAGCCTGGTGATCTCTTCGAAGCCGACCGGCACGAGCACCGCGCCCAGCACGGCGCCCACGTGATTGCCCGCGCCGCCGATGATCACGGCGGTGAACAGCACGATGGTCTCGGCGTAGCTCCACGCTGCCGGTGACCAGACCCCGATAAAGCTGACCAGGACCGCGCCGGAGAGCCCGGCGATCGCTCCCCCGGTCACCATTGCCCCGGTGCGCAGCGCGAGCAGGTTCTTGCCGAGCGAGTCGGCTACCTTGTCGTTGTCCCGCATGGCCCGCAGCGTGCGCCCGTAGGGGGACTCGGTGATCCGCCGCAGGAACCAGTACACGGCGACCACCATGACCAGGCCGGCGACGCCGAAGCCGATCTGATAACCGTTCGACGTCCCGACGAACATCCCCGACTGGAGCGGGGCCGGCACAAGCGAGACCCCGGCGTCGCCGTTGAACAGCGGCCGGTAATTCATCACGAGCAGGTTCAGCAGCACGGCGGTGACCAGCAACCCGACCGCCGCGAAGTCACCGCGAAGCCGCCGGCCGACCAGGAAGGTGAAAGGCAGCGCGAGCAGCCCGCCGACGACGGCAGCGCCGAGCCAGGGCAGCGGGAATGGCAGGTTGAATCCGCCCAGGTAGGTCTGGAAGCCGCCATCGGCGGTATCGTGCGGCAGCGCGAGCACCGCCGCGACATAGGCACCGGCGGCCTGGAAAATGATGAAGCCGAAGTTCGTGACGCCCGCGACGCCGAACTGCTGGCTGAGGCCAAGGCAGGCGATCGCGTCGACGGCCGCGTACACCAACAGGATGATCAGGTAGTACATCTGCCGCTCCCCCGCTCAGGTCCTGGCGCCGAGCAGTCCGGTTGGCCGGACGGCGAGCATGGCTAGCAGCGCCACGAACGCCACCACGTACTTGTAGTCAGGGTCGATGTAGGCGGCGCTGACCTCGGTGGCCAGGCCGATGACCAGGGCACCCAGCATCGCGCCGTAGGCGTTGCCAGGACCGCCGAGGAACACGGCGGCGAGGATCAGGATCAGGAAGATGTCGGTGCTCGACGGGTTGAAGCTGCCGACGTCGATCGCGAACACCGCGCCGGCCAGGCCGCAGAGCGCGCCGGTCAGCGTCCAGGTGATCGCGATGACCTGACCGGCCCTGATGCCGCAGCTTCGAGCCAGCATCCGGTTGGCGGCGGTGGCCCGCATCGCCTTGCCGAGCTTGGTGTAGCGCAGCAGGCCGTGCACGCCGGCCATCACCACCAGGCTGATCGCGATGATCGTGAGCTGCACGGTGGTCAGGATCAGGCCGCCCAGCCGGATCGTCCTGCCCTGGCTCATCGAATAGGAGACGTTGACCCCGCCGACGATCGCGGCGGTGCCGAACTCGACGATCAGCGCCATGCCGAGCGAGACGATCACCAGCGTGATCGGGGCCGCGCCGCGCCGCTGAAACGGCGAGTAGACCAGGTAGTTCAGCGCCGCTGACAGCAGGCCGCCGGCCGCCATCGCGGCGACGACCGCACCCCAGATCGGCACTCCGGCCTGATTCGCCAGGTAGGCGATGAACGCACCGGCGGTCATCACCGCGGCGAAGGCCAGGTTGAGCACGTCGGTGACGGCGAACTGCAAGGTGAACCCGACCGCGGCGATCGCCAGCACGGCCGAGGTGATCAGCCCGAACCCGACCGCCGAGAGCAGCACGCTCAAAGCGGTCCCCATCTGACCACTGGCAGGCCGGTCACGGGCTGACCGCGCGAAGCTGGGCCGCCGAGATGTTGCCTGACACCGTGACCGCTCCCGTCGGGCTGTAGGTGTCGATCTGGAAGATGCCAGGTGAGTCATGGAAGGCATCGAAGCTGGTGGGCCCGCCCGGGCCGATGTAGCGGATCTTCTTGCCCGCCTTGAGCGCGGCGACGCCGGCGGCGAACGAGTTCACCACGACGGCCCCTGGTACCCCGTCGCCGATCGTGGTGATGAACGGCTGCCACTTGGCCACATCGGTGCTGTGCGCCGCCACCATGGCGAGCGCGGCCAGGTTCATCCCGTCGTACAGGTGCACCGCGCCTGGCGCGGTGAAGTAGGTGGTGAAGTTACCGGTCTGGGCGCCGCTGACCTTGCCCTTGACCGCTAGCAGCGCCTTGGTGAACGCCTGGTAGGCGGGCCCGCTGGTCGCGGTGACGAGGTTGTCGGCGTGGAAGGCGGCCGCGAAGGCGGCGGCGCCGACCGCCTTGGCGCAGGCGCTGTAGAACGCGGGCGAGATGGCCGCCGAAGTGCCGATGATCGGGATCATCTTTCCGCCGTTGAGCTGCTTGATCTCGGCGAAGAGGGTCGGGTCGGCGGAGCCGAGCGCCTCGGTCATGATCGCGTCGGGATGAGCGGCCACGATCTTTTCCGCCTCGGTCCTGAACGTGGTGGCGTTCAGGTCGAGGGTCTCGTTGGCGACCAGGTTCAGCCCGGCCTTGGCGATCGCGGCGACCGCGGGATTGACGAAGGTCTGCGATCCGATGTCGTTGCCGAAGGCCAGCGCGATCTTCTTGTAGTGCAGGTTCTGGGCGATGACCGTCATCGCGTAGGACTCGGCCAGGTCGGGCGGCACGAGCCGGTAGAAGTACGGGAACTTGACGTGGTCGAACTCCGACTGGCCGGTCATGCAGAACATCACGGTCTTGTGCGTGTTGATGACCGGCACTACCGAGGCGGCTTCATCCGAGGTGCAGCCGATGACCAGTTCCAGGTTCTTCGCGGTGTCGAACAGGTTGCCGACCGCCGGAACCGCGTCGGCGGGCTCGCCGCGGGTGTCCGCGGTCGTGCAGGACACCTTATGGCCGAGAATGCCGCCGGCCTTGTTGATCGCGTTGGTAGTGCCGTCGCAGGAGACCAGGTAGATCGGGCCGAGTGCGGCGTCGGCGCCGCTGAACGGTGCGACGTCGGCGAAGGCCAAGGTCGAACTCGAACCCACCTGGGAACTGCTGCCGCCTCCGCAGGCGGACAACCCGATCGTCAATGCGATCGCCGCGGTCATCGCTCCGAATTTCCATCCGAACATCGCGCTCACCCCACAGGCCGTACAACACGCATTGTCAGAACCCGGGTGGTGGCTGCCCCACTGGCCGCCACCGCCAGCCGTCGAGGTCGACGTCTTCGGCCACGACCCGGTTGCGGATCGTGCCGACGCCCTCGACGGTCACTTCGATCACGTCATCTGGCTGGAGAAACACCGGTGGCTTCCTCGCGAAGCCGACCCCGCCGGGCGTGCCAGTCGCGATGACATCGCCGGGCCGGAGCCTTGTGAATGACGAAAAGAACTCGATCGCGCTGGGCACGTCGACGATCATCTGCGAGGTCTTGGCCGACTGCATGACCTGGCCGTTCAGCGTCGTGGTCAGCGCCACATCGGAGACGTCCACCTCGTCGGGCGTGACCAGTTCAGGCCCGATCGGCATGGTGCCCTCGAAGTTCTTGCCCGCGGTCCACTGCGTCGCGGCTCGCTGCCACTCTCGCGCGGTCGCGTCGTTGACCACCACGAATCCGGCCACCGCGGCCATCGCGTCAGAAGCCTTGATATAGCGGCCGCCGGCGCCGATCACGACGCCGAGTTCACCTTCGAAGTCGAACCTGTCCGTCAGGGCCGGCTTGACCAGGTCGTCATACGGCCCGATCACGCTGCCGACGCCGCGGACGAACGCCTCGGGCCAGGTAGGCACCGCCCGGCCGCCTTCGATCGCGTGCTCGGAGTAGTTCACTCCCAGGCACAGGATCCGCCCGGGCGCTGGCACAGCCGGCCCGAAATCCGCCGCGGCGAAGTCCGTGCCTGGTCGCTCGCCGACGTTCCTGACCGATTCGAACCCGGCCGGCCCGGCCGCGAGCAGCCCGGCGAGCGAGGTGTAGCGCGGCTCGCCGGTCGCATCGGCGACGTCGAGGTAACCGCTGGTTCCGGCTACCTGCAGACGAAGCCCGCTAGGAGTCATGATGGTGGCTAGCCGCACGCGCAGCCTCCAGTTCGCCTAGGCCAGAATCCCAACCTGACTCGTGGCCAAATTGGTCTAGCTGGATCGATTGGTTGAGCATAGGCCCGGGCTGAAATAGGGTCAATAGGAACTGTTGATCGATTGCAGGACGCGGGCCGCCCGCAGGACGAGAACGTACAGCGAGAAATTGGTTCGATTGGTTGAGATGAGTGAGCAAGACGGCCAGAGCGCCAGGTACGCCCAGCGCGGGCTCGCTCTGGCCGGGCAGATCATGACCCGTGCGCTGCGGGGCGGGCTCGGGCCGGACGGGCGGCTGCCAACCGAACGTCAGCTGGCCGCCGATCTTGGCGTGACCAGGTCAGCGATCAGGTACGCGCTCGGCATCCTGGAGGCCGACGGCCACATCTCCCGCGAGGTAGGGCGCGGCACCTACCTGCGCTCCGCCGGCCCGCTGGCCGGCGACCCTGCCATCGGACCCGCCCCCGGATCCGGCCGGGCCCAGGCGTTCGCTCCGGCCGACGTGATGGTGGTCCGGCGGTTGGTCGAGCCGCCCGCGATGCAGCTGGCCGTCGCCTGGGCGACGGCGGCCGACTTCGAGGAGATGGATCGATGCCTGTCTGGCGGTGACCGAGCCGACAACTACGACGAGTTCGAGCTCTGGGATATGGCTCTGCACCGGAGCATCATGGCGGCTACCCAAAGCCCGCTGCTCTGCACGCTGTATTCGTCGATCGAGACCGCCAGGGCCGGGCACATGTGGGGCAACCTCAAGCGGCGCAGCGCCTCAGCCGAGCGCCGGGGCATGTACCAGGCCGATCACCATGCGATCGTGACCGCGCTCAAGGCCAGGGATGCCGGTGGTGCCGTCAACGCGATGCGCGCCCATCTGGCCCGGGTCTCTGACCACCTGAACGCCACCGATCCAGCCGCCGGCGCCTGGCAGTAGGCCATGATCATCGCCGGCGACTTCGCCTAGGCCGGCGGCGAACCGGAGTCCCGGCGGTCAAGCTCAACCCCGATCTCGGCCACGAGATCGGGGTGCTTGCTGAGCCTCGTCAGGAAATCGGGCGGAAAGCCCAGCTCGCGACTGGCCTGGGCGACCGCTGGCTGGGCCAGGCCGAGCGCCTGGGCCAGGCCGTCATCGCGCTGGTAGGAGCCAGGCAGGTCTTCGAGGCTGAGCTCGGCCGGACGGAGGAACGACCCGTCCGGCCCGGGCAGCCAGGCCGCCCTGGTCGCGAGTTCGCCAATGACCGACCGCACGCGCTCGCGGCTGGCGTCGGCGTAGTGCAGGCGGACCGACCGCTCCACGACGCCGGCCACCAGGTGCCGGTGCGGCACGAGCAGCAGGTTCCAGACGAACTCAGAGCGTGAGTGGCTGGGGTGCTGGAGTGCATAGCCGAGACCGTCCAGGCTGGCGTCGGGGTCGAAGCCCGCGATCCCCCGCTCGTGCCTGGCGAACTCCTCCGCGATTACCACGTAGCCGAGTTCGTCGGCCGCGCGGGCCCGCGGCCGCACCGTCTCGCGCACCCCCATGCTGGCGAGCTGAGTCCGCCACGGGCCGTAGCCGTCGGCCGCGAACCAGGCGTCTGGGTTGCCGTCGAAGTAAGCCTCAAGTGCTCTGGTCCGCTGATAGAGCTCGGCTGGCCGCATCAGCCGCTGCTGCCCGGTCGCCGCGTTCTCCCCGATCAGGAACGTCGTCTCGGCCAGGTGCGCCGCCAGCCGGTCCTGGTCGGCGGGAGGCACCTCGGTCAGTGTTTGCCTACCCAGGGCCCTGGCCACCAGTTCGAGATCGGCGTCGTGACGCACCGGGTCGAGACGGGCAACGTCGAGGTCGGCGTAGCGTGGCAGCACCCGGTCGATGACCTCGGCCAGCAGATCAGGCTCGGCGTAGTTCAGCGCGTCCAGGAATCGACGCGCCTGCGGATGGCCGGCCAGCGCGGCGCTGACCGTCGGGAAGTCGGTCGCGACCGGGCCGGGCAGGTAGGCCGACGGCCGGCCGCGCTCGTCGAAGGCCGGGACCTGGCTGCCGTCCTGCAGCCGGATGATCGGCTTGCGCGACTGCCAGAGCGAGGGGTGCCGGAAGAGGAACCCGTACAGGCTGGCGAGCCAGTCCGCGGTCTGGGCCGAGAGGAATTCGCTGGTCAGCGCTGCGACCATGGATTCGGCGGTCAGTTCGGCGAGACCGGCCTCCTCGCGCAGGTACCTCCACAGCAGCGGGGTGTCGTGCTCGGTGATCGAGTCGTCGGCGAAGGCGACCGGCCCCGCCGGGCCGCACAGTTCGCCCAGCTGGTCTGGCGTCAGGAGGCCAGGCAGGTCTGGGTCGCCGGCGAGTCGCAGGCGCGTGGGCCGGTGATAGCCGCCTGAGCCGTCAGGGATGAAGGCACCGTCGATCAGGAGCGTCCGCACGGCGTCGAACAGCGGGCGGAACATTGAGCCGGCCGGGAACCGGTCCGCCTCGATCGGCAGCGCACCGAGCAGGTCGACGGTGAGCTGGGCCTGGTCGCGCAGCTCAGTCAGTACATCGGCCAGCAGGTTCGCGGTCTGCTGGACTAGTGCTCGATTCCAGTCGTCGGCTTCCGGCACGTTGTCGCGGGCCGGCGTAGTGCGGTAGGGACCCTGAGCGATGAAGCCGAGGAACGTCTCCTTCTCGGTGGGGAAGAACACGCTGAGCGGCGACGGCTGCCAGCGGACTAGCCGGCGTCCGTCGAGCTCCGGCCGCGCTGCGAACGCGACCTCGACGCTGAGTCCAGCCGCACCTGGCTCGTCGAGTTCGGCGGACCAGACCAGCCATTCCTGGTCGGACCGGCGGCCGCCCCTGGTCGTGGTCAACCGGATATGCCGGGCTTGGCCCTGCTGCTCGCAGACACGCCGCAGTGTCACCGGCGGCATCGACGGACCGGTCGCCGAGATCCGCTCGATGCCGCGCAGGAAGAGCAGGATGTGCGCACCGATGCCGGTGAGCTTGGCGGCGATCTCACGGCGGGCGATCTCCGCCGGGACTTCGCCGCGGTCAAACGGGAAGACGAACAGGGTGCCTGAACTGGACTCCCCTGGGGGAGACGCGGAGAACGGACGCACATATTTCTCGATCAGGAAATGTTCTTCCCCGCTGAAGATCGAAGGCGAGTTCGTATACGCGTAGACCGACTTGAAGCCAATTCCGAACTTGCCGATCTGAGTCAGGTCCTCGGCCTTGGTGCCTGCCGTGACGCCGCAGATTCCGCGCACGTCGGCAGGGCTGAACGGCCGGCCGTCGTGCCGCAACTCCAGGCGGTCGTCGAAGAGCTCGAAAGTCAGCTCGGTGGCGCCGGCATCCTCGGCGTTCTGGATCAGCTCGAAGATGAAATGAGTGCGGTCGCTGTAAAGCTGTCCGAGAAGTTCGAGCACGGCGGTGTCCCAGCCGTAGCGCGCGATGTTCTCGCGCCGGATCTCGTCATAGTCGGCGGGGACAGGGTCGGCAGGCACAGGGTCGGCAGGCATGCATGCGAACCTATCCGGCCCGGAGGCTACGAGGAGATCGTGGTCACCGTCGCCGTCGACGACAACGCCTGGGTGATCCGCATCAGCAGGGCCGGCCGGGAGAACGGCTTCGCGATCACGGCGATCGCCGGTTCCGGCCAGCCCGCCGCTTCGTCGGGCCGTTCGTATCCGGACATGAACAGCACCTTGATGGCCGGGCGGAGCTGGCGCAGCCTGGCCAGGAAGTCCTGGGCCGTTATGCCGGGCATCACCACGTCCGCGAGCACCAGGTCGGCCGCCGCTGCCGGGTCGGCGAGCAGCGTGAGCGCCTCAAGGCCGTTCGCCGCCGTGGTCACGTGATAGCCGGCCGCGGTCAGCACCCGGTGCGCGACGTCCCTGATCGCCGGCTCGTCATCGACCACCACGATCGTGCCGGCCGATGCCCGGGCTCCCTGGTAACCCTGGTGCGGCACGATGCCTTTGGCACTCTGAGCCGCCGGCAGCAAGATCGTCACCGTGGTGCCGTAGCCGGGCTTCGAGGTCAGCCAGGCCTTACCGCCCGCCCCGGCGACGAACCGGCGCACGGCGCTCAGGCCGAGGCCAGCCGTGGCGTCGCCGCCTTTCGTAGTGAAGAACGGCTCGAACGCACGCTCGGCCACGACCTGGTCCATCCCGATGCCGGTGTCGGCGATGCGCAGCCGCACGTGCCGGCCGGGCAGCAACTCGGCCAGCTCGGACTGGTCCGCTTCGCTCCAGCCGTTGTCAGATTGGGCCGTTTGAGCCGTATCGACGTTGTCGATCGACAAGATGATCCGGCCGCCGGCGGGCATCGCGTCCCTGGCATTGATAGCCACGTTGATGATCGCCTGGCGCAGCAGGCTGGGGTCTACCTTGACCGGCCACAGGCCGCCGTCCGATGCGACGCTGATCTCGATGTGCTCGCCGATCACCTGGCGAAGCAACTCGGTCGCGTCGGCGGCCAGCTCACCAAGCTCAGCCGTCACCGGCTCGGTCTGCTCTCGCCGGGCGAAGGCCATCAGGTGCTTGATCAGCCGGCGAGCGCGTTCGGCCGCGTCCTCGATCTGCCGCATGTCCCAGCGGACCGGGCCCCACTTGGACGTCCCGTCGGTCGCCTCGGCGACCGTGATCTCATCGTTGACCAGGCTCGAGTAGCTGGCGATGACGGTCAGCAGGTTGTTGAAGTCGTGGGCGATGCCCTCGGTCAGCTGGCCCAGCGTCTCCAGCCGGCGCGATCGGGTGAGCTCACTTTCCAGCTGGCGCAGCTCGGCGCGCAACCGGACGATCTCGGTACTGTCCTGGGCGTAGATGGCGAGATAGCCGGTGCCGTCGACCGCCTTCAGCGCCCGGCCGTTGAGCTGCAGGACTATCGCGCTGCCGTCCTTGGCCAGCACCCGAGCCTCAGTGCCGATCTGGCCGATCGCCCCGGCCGCCAGATGGCCGATCAGGTCATCGAGCGCGGGCTGATCTTCCGGATGGATGATCGAAAGGAAGTCCTTGCCGATCAGTTCGGCCGGGCCGTACCCGCTCTGCTGCCCGAACGTCTCGCTGACCGTCAGGCATCGCCCAGGTCGGCCTGGCTCCAGCCTGGTCACGACCAGCCCCCACGGCGCATCGCCGAACAGCCCGGCGAACCGCTCAGTGCTGACCTGAAGGACTTCCCCGAGCCGACCACCGACCGAGCCGCCGCCAGCCGACCCGCCGCCAGTTGATGCGGGCCCGCTACCTGGCTGATCGTTCACCGCCACCTGTGCCCCTCCCCCGCGCCGCCGCAACGCAAGTCCGCACGCCGCCACGTCCGCAGGCGCCCTGCCCCCTGGCCGCCTGCCTCCGCAGCGCCCGCGGTTCCCTGCCCCGCACCCCTGCGCGCCCCGTTTCCGCACATCACAGATCGATAACCAAGAGTAGCCGTCCACTACCGTAAGTAACAGCCCGCCCGCCGCGTAACCATGCGGCCGTCGACCCGGCGCCTGGCCCGCGCCCAAGGTGCCGTTGAGCTTCGGATAGAAACCAGCCGACCGGATGAATATGCGCATTCATCCCTCGGATCCAGGATGAATATGCGCATTCATCCGGAAGCAGGAAACGATCATCGGGACCGGACCTGTAGCCGCTGCTTCGGTTGATGCACTTGTGACGAGATGCCTATGGACGGCAATTCCAGTGGGGTGAGTGCGTGAATGCGACCGTGTTTCATTCACGGCCGCGGCGGCGGTACCACATTCACGGACGAGCCGCAGATGAGGGTTATGGCCGGGAAAGTGGCTATTGCGGCATCGGGGGTAATATCCATTACTGTACTGATGCTGATCCGGACAGTTACGATAAGCCGATCCAGTTTCGGTTGGGCGTTCCGGGCCGTAGCTGACAATTTCTACGCGGAACGGACTAATACGGGGAAAGGGGAGGCTATGACGCCTTCGCCTGTGACAGGCCTAGCTGGCAAGCGCCGCACTCCGGTGGCGGTGTGGCTCTTGACGCCGATAACTTTCGGCATCTACGGCTTGGTCTGGTACTACAAAATTAATCGTGAGGCCCGGGACATGGGCATCGAGTCTAATCCTGGCAACTCACTGCTGGCCATCACGTTGGGCGCGTTCATTATCGTGCCGCCGTTCGTTTCGATCTTTAAGACCGGCGAGCGGATTGCGGGGTGTCAGCGGGCCGCCGGGATCGCTCCGACCTGCAACCCCGTTGCCGGGTTGCTGCTCTGGCTCTTCGTGTTCGGCACCGGCTCGCTGTATTACCAGTCAGAGATGAACAAGATCTGGGACTACTACGGGAACCCGCAGGAGGGCTCGGCCGTGCGGGTCACCTTGAGCCAGCCGCAGGCGATCGGCTACCAGCAGCAGGCCATCGGCTACGACGCCCAGCAGGGCTATCCGCAGCAGGGCTATGACCAGCAGGGCTACCAGCAGCCGCGGCAGGGTTACCAGCAGCAGCAGGGCTACCCCCAGCAGCAGGCTTACCCCGACCAGGGTTATCAGCAGCAGGGCTACCCGCAGCAGCAGGGCAACTACCCGCAGCAGCAGCAGCAGGGCTACCCGCCGCAGCAGCAAGGCAACTACCCGCAGCAGGGCAACTACCCGGGGCAGTAGCCGGGTCGTCAGCTTCGGCGGTCCCGCCGGCCAGTGCGGCCGGCGGGGCGCCGCCTGTTGTAGCCGTCAGCCCGTGCGGCACGATAATTGACCATGACCGTCGGACCTGTCTTCACTTCCCGGCTCAGCGGCCGCCAGCTGCTGGACGGTGAGGGCCTGCCCATTGGCAAGGTCCGCGATGTCGTGATCCTGCCTTCCGCTGGCGGCGAGCCGCCGTGGGTGCTCGGGCTCGTCGTCACCCTGCAGCGGCGCGAGATCTTCGTCAATCTCGGCCGGATCGCCGAGATCTCCGTCGACGGCGCGCACCTGCGCGGCGGGACCATCGACCTGCGGCGGTTCAGCCGGCGTACCGGCGAGATGCTGGCCTCTGAGCTGTACGGCAAGCCGGCCGGGCATGGCAGCGTGCTGGACGTCGGCGTCGCGCCGTCGGAGCTGCGCCGGGGCGGCTGGGTTGTCACCACGCTGGCCATCAGCACCCGCACCCTGGGCCTGCGGACTACCAGCCCTACGGTGGTGCCCTGGGACAAGTACCCGGATTTGTTCAAGGCCGGCCCGATCGCCGAGCAGCTGATCCAGCTGCGGGAGATGCACCCCACCGACCTGGCCAACGCAGTCGGGGTGATGTCGGCCGAGCGGCGGCGCGATATCGCCGAAGCGCTGCGTGATGAGGAACTGGCCGATGTGCTTGAGGAGTTGCCCGAGCAGGATCAGGTCAGGCTGCTGACCTCGCTCGGGCTTGAGCGAAGCGCCGACGTGGTCGAGGAGATGGAGCCCGACGACGCCGCTGACCTGCTGGCCGAGATGCCGGACGAGCAGCGGGAGCGGCTGCTGGCGGCGATGGAGTCGGTTCAGGCCGAGGATCTGCGGCGGTTGCTGCGGTATGGCGCGACGACGGCTGGCGGCCTGATGACCTCGCATCCGCTGATCGTTCCGCCCGATGCCCCGGTCGCTCAGGTGCTCGCGCAGATTCGCGAACCTGACCTGGCGGCGACCGTTGCCGCCCAGGTCTACGTCTGCGAGCCGCCGTCGGTGACGCCGACCGGGCGGTTCCTGGGCACGGTCGGGTTCCAGCGGCTGCTGCGCCAGCCGCCGTCGTCGATGGTCGGCGAGTGCGTGGAGGAGACCGGGTTCGTGCGTCCCGAGCTGTCGGAAAAGGAGGTGGCCAGGCGGATGGCCGCGTACAACCTGATCGGCGTCGCCGTGTGCGACGACACCGGCCGCCTGCTGGGCGCGATCACCGTCGACGATGTCATCGACCGGATCTTGCCTGCCGGGTGGCGGCAGGACGGTGGCTCATGAAGATGCCGCTTTCACCGCGCCGCCTCGGCGACAGCGGCAGCCTGGGCGCCCCCAGGGGCACCAGCCTGCGGGTGGGCGCCCACTATGACCCGGACGCGTTCGGCCGGATCTCCGAGGGGGTCGCCCGGTTCCTCGGCACCGGCCGCTATCTGGTCGGCCAGAGCCTGTTCGTGGTGGTGTGGCTCACGCTCAACACCATCGGCCTGGTCCGGCACTGGGATCCTTACCCGTTCATCCTGTTGAACCTGGCCTTCTCGACCCAGGCGGCTTACGCGGCGCCGTTGATCCTGCTGGCCCAGAACCGGCAGGACGACCGGGATCGAGCCAGCATCGAACGTGACCGTGAAGTCGCGACCAGGACTCAGGACGACGCCGAGTTCCTGGCCAGGGAACTCGCGTCGGTCCGGCTCGCGCTCGCGGACGTGGTCACCACCAAGGACCTTGACGACCGGCTGAGCCGGCTGGAGAGGCTGCTGGTGGACCGGCAGCCTCTGGGCCAAGCTAACTCGGAATAACGCCACAGATGCCGTAAATGGCGTAATAGTCTAAGCTCGTCGCCGGGGGGTCACCGAATACGGAGAGTGAATGAGACTCCCAGGCAAGACCCGGCAGTTCCCTTTCCTCGCGGTCACCACGCTGTCGGTGGCGGCGGTCGGGGTCTCCGCACCGGCCTGGGTTCCGAACGCGCTTGCCAGCGCCGGGCACGTGACTACAGTCAGCGCCCCGCTGCCGCAACGCAAGCCGCAGAATCCGCAGCGACCGCAGCGGCCGGCTGCCAATTCGGCGACCGCCGGCTATGTGCTGTCGGGAGACGGGACCGGTTACTACACCTACGATTCGGCCGACGGGGGCCACGGCGCGGTCACCGTGACCCCGATCGGCACCGGCGTCTTCAAGGTGGACTTCGCCAAGCTGGGAACGATCGCCGGCGCGGCAGCCGCCCAGGTGACGGCGTTCAACGCAGCCGACAGTTGCGTCCTCGGCATCACCCGCCAGGTCAGCAGCGACCTTGAGGTCATCGTTCAGTGCGTCCGGGTCGCCACTGGCAACGCCGACCTCGACGCCGAGTTCGACTTGGTCGTGACCCGGCCGGCGCACCCCGGGCACGGCACCTTCGACTATTCGGTCGTCACCAAGCTCTCTGGCCCGATGACCCAGCACCAGTACAACTCATCGGGCCAGCCGAACACGGTGAGGCACCTCGGCCCCGGCGAATTCCAGGTCACGCTGGGCGGGCCCAGGACCGCCGGCCGGCCAGGCATCGTGAAGGTCAGCGCGTTGCAGCCCAGCGACGGCAGCTGCCAGCTGGCGGGCTGGCAGGGCTTTGCCGGCGGCGTGCTCGTGAACGTCGACTGCTACAAACTCCCGCACACCCTGGCCGACCAGCACTTCGTGGTGACGTACACCACGGCCGGCAGCCTGATGGGCATCAGCGACCAGGTCGTCGCCAATGCCTTCGCGAACAGCACGGCGGCGGCCTATCAGCCGACCGCGCAGGACGACAGCACGCGCGGCGCGAAGGTGACGATCGTGCATTACCAGACCGGTTCCTACGAAGTGCTACCAGCCGGATCGGCTGGCAACGTGACCAAGTTCGGCGGCGACGTCCAGGTCAGCGCCGTCGGTGACCAGGGTGAGTTCTGCATCGTCAACGGCTGGTCACAGCAGCTCACGCCTTCGATCAGCGTCGCCTGCTACGACAAGAACGGCAACCTGGCCAATGCGCCGTTCACCGTCGCCTGGGTCGTTCCCTGACCTAGCCGCCAGCGGCCGCTATGTCAGAATCGGCAATGTGGCGACCGCTGAGCCAGAACGCGAAACCGTGCGCCCGTGCCCGCGCCGCGCACCGCGCACCAGGCGCTTCCTGCGGCGGGCCGGCATCACGATCGTCGCGATCATCGTCGCGGTCACGATGGCGAGCTTCGCCTACAACCTGGCCACCGAGGGACCGGTGGCCCGGCCAGCCGGACTGCGCCTGGTCAAAGGGGGCGGGTTCGACACCAGGTACCGGACCTGGGGCACGACAGGATCGCCGGTCGTCCTGATCCCGGGTGCGTTCGAGACCGCCGATGCCTTCGCCGTGATCGGTCCCGTGCTCGGCGAGAAGCACCGGGTCTACGCGATCGACCTGACCGGCACCGGTTACAGCAAGGTCAGCCCGCCGTTCGACGCCCGCCATCTGGCCGCGCAGGTCCTGGCCTTCCTGCGGGCCATGCACCTGACCGGGCCGGAGGCCCCGGTCCTGGTCGGGCACTCCAGCGGAGCGGCCGTGGTCGCAATGGCGGCGCTGGCGGATCCCGGGGCGGTCTCCGGCGTCGTGTTCCTGGACGGCGATGCGCTGCCGCTGTCGTTCCCGCCGCTGCTCGGCTGGCTTCTGATCAACCCGTACCGGACTAGCATCGTCCGGCTGGGGACCGGCTCCGGCGGGCTGGTCAAGCGGATCTACCAGTCGCAGTGCGGTCCGGCCTGCGCGCCGCTGTCGCCCGCCGGGGTGCGGACCTGGCAGCTGCCGCTTCAGCAGCCCGGCTTCGGTGACGTGATCGCCTACAACCTGCGGCACGGGATCCCGGCGATGACCTACGCCCAGCTGCGCTCGTTCAAGGCGACACCGGCGCCCAAGATCGTCATCTACGGCCGGGACGACCCGCAAACCAGCCCGGCCGACGCGACCGCGACCGCCGCCAGGATCGGCGCTCCCCCGCCGGTCGTGGTTCCCGGCCGGCACCTGCCGATGATCTCGGCACCGAAGCAGCTCACCGCCGCCATCGACGCGTTCATCCGAACCTTGCGTTAGCCGGCGTGAACCGTAGCCCGATTGCCAGTCAGGGGGTGCGGTCGGCGTCGATCTGGTCGAAGTCGCCGTAGCCGTTGCTGCTGCCGCCGCCACCTGACCACTGCCACATGAGCGCGTATTTGCTGGCCGAAGTCACCCCGCCGAAGAACCGCGCGCAGGCCGAGGACGCGCTGCCGGACAGGCACCAGCCGGCCGGCGGGTTAGCCAGGCTGGATGTGAACGACTCATAGGTCCACTCATAGGTGTTCGGAATCAGCGACGCGCTGCCCGTCCCGAAGATCGACGCCCAGATGCCGGGAGCCGAGTAGACGCCGGCCTTGTCGCTCGAGTGGCTGGTCAGGTAGGCCGCGTACCCGTTCAGGTCGGCCCGGTCGACGGTCGCCGCGATGCCGGAGTGCTTGACCCGGCCGCTGCAAGCCGAGGTGTAGACGTTGTTCCAGCCGTTGTCGGACGCCGGGGTGTAATCCGGCGCGTTCCCCGGGATCTCGATGTCCATCCAGATCACCGGGTAGGTCAGGTGCGAGTTGGCGGCATCGGCCAGCGTGCGCGCCGCTTGCTTGCTTCCCCACGAGTAAGCCTCGCTGGTGCTGCCGTTGTAATGCGGGTCCACGCCCGGTCCGGCCATGAACCAGTACGCCCCGGTGCCGATCCCGTCGCCGGCCGCGAAGTTCGCGGTCGCCTGGGCGGCGTTCGCCGAGGACCAGACCACGAGCTTGCCCTGGCAGCCGGCCCACTTGGCCCAGTTCCCTGTCATCCCGATGTAGCCGCCGTACGGCCCGCCGATGGCCGGCTCGCGGTAGGGGGCCGAACCAGTGATCGTGACCGGGTGGCTGTCGGTTCCTTCCCAGAACCCGCCGGCGCTGTCGCTCACCCCGGTACTGCGCCCGGCGGCCGAGACCGGACCGACGCCCGCGACTGCGACAGCCGCCAGCCCGACCGCAGCCGCGACCGCCGCGCTTACCCGCCTGTGCTGCCTAGTCATCTGTGCTCACCGCCTTATCGCAGGTCAACGGGCCTGACCGAGGATAAGAGGATAAGCGGACTTGCTGACTAACCGGCACCGGCGAACCGGTTACCCGCCCTCAGCCAAGGCCAAGGTGACGGTAAACAACTTTCTCGTGATCTTTCTTAGCGAACCCGGAAATGCTCTCTGCCCTCAGGAAGGACCCGGTATGCGGTTCATCGAGCATGAACCCGTCGCCCAGGTCAATGCCGACGTGCGTCACCGTTCCCTTCGCCGTGGTGAAGAAGACCAATTCCCCGGTCTTTCCTTCTGAGACGCGTTTCGTCAGCTTCCACTGATCAACTGTCGTCCCCCAGTGCTTGCCGGTCAGGACGTCGACGCCGAAGGCAACGTAGTAGACCCACCGGGTGTAGCCAGAGCAGTCGAAGCCGAGCTTGAGCTTGCCGTCGACCTTCTTCCTGGTCGGGCCCGGGATCTCGCCATGGCCGCCGCCGTTGACGTAGGCGAATGCTCCGAGCTCGTCCCGGATCTGCTCAGCATTGCAGGCAAGCGCAGGACCGGTCGGATAAATGGATCCCAGCGGGTCCGGGCAGGCCGAGGTCACGGTCCACTTCTTGCCCAGCAGGTTAGGCGGGCTGGTGGTCAGCGAGTCGGTAGTAATCTTCGTCAGGAAGCAGCCAACCTGACCGGTGAAGGACAGCGTGCTGATTCCCAGGCCATTCCCGGATTCGAAGGTAGCTTTCACCGCGATATCGCTATGACTGATCGTGCCGGTAAAGGTACCAGCAGCTCCCGACAGTGATCCGTCAATATTAAATTCACCTGAGACGTCGCCGCCGGCTTTTTCTTTTATCTTGGTCACGTAAAGAATGTAGGTGGCGTCGGGTGAGCTCAGATAGGTCGCGGCGAGTTGCGGCTTGTAGCCGTTGAGCGCGGTGGAGCAGCTCGCGCTGGCAGGGGCAGACCGGTCAGCGGGCTGCGCGACGGCGGCGGAGCCGCTAGCGAGAAGGGCGACCGACGAGAGCGCGACCACCATCGCGCTGCCGGCCCGCATGCAGAAAGAACCACCCATAAGGACCCCCCAAATACGGCGTTAGGCCGAGCCTACGACGCAGACGTCATTGATCTCAACGTCCGGTCTGCGTACGGTCGATCATGCGCGGCGAGGGCACGGGCGAAAGGGGCGATGGCAGATGAGACCAACCATGGGGCGAGGACGTTACGGCTTCGCCCTGCTCACCGCGGCCCTGCTCACCGCGGCCCTGACCATCGCCGGCACGGCGACCGTCGCCGCTCCCGCCCAAGCCGGGCCGCCCTCCAGGCCGCCAGCAGGCCCAGCCTTGCTCCGGCCTAGGTCCCAGGATCTCAACAGCGTCTACTGCACTGCGAGCACCACCTGCTGGGCGGTCGGTTTCAAGGAGACGTCCAAGCACGCGGCCGTCAACCAGATAGTCCGGTGGAACGGCAGGAAGTGGACCGCTGTCTCCGCGCCCAGCCCGGGCGGCACCAAGATGAACGCCTTCAGCGAACTGTTCGCGGTCCGCTGCACCTCAGCCTCAAACTGCTGGGCCGTCGGCATCTACCAGGGCGCCCAGTCCCAACTCGCCCAGACGCTGCACTGGAACGGCAGCAAGTGGGCTCAGGTCTCCATACCGGAGCCTGGCGGCACGCACGAGGGCCAGGTCACCGACCTGATAGACGTCGCCTGCACCTCGGCGAACGACTGCTGGGCCGTCGGAGAATACGGGGCGCGGGGAATCGGCTCGGTAGTGGGCCACAACTTCGCGATTCGCTGGACCGGCAAGAAATGGTTCAAGGTCAAAGCCCCCAACCCGGCCGGAACCAAGCAGAACGACGTGAACAGCCTGGACGCCGTCCGCTGCACTTCGATCAAGGACTGCTGGGCGGGCGGCACCGCGGGCGTCGAAGCGGGCGCCGGCATCCAGCTCGACGAGATGCTGCACTGGAACGGAACCAAGTGGTCGCAGGCTGATGTGCCGAGCCCGGCCGGATTCATGGTCGGTGCCTTCAACGAGATCAACGGCCTGTCCTGTACCTCGGCCAGCGACTGCTGGGCCATCGGCAGCTACGGCGGCGGAAGCGTCTCGGACGAAACCTTCCTGAACATGGCCCTGCACTGGAACGGCCATAAGTGGACCCAGGCGATGACGCCCAATCCCGATGGCACCGGTTCTAACGACAGCAACGTCCTGAACGGCGTCAGTTGCTCGGCCGCGAACAACTGCTGGGCGGTCGGTACCTTCGGCACCATCAGCGTCAGCAACAGCTCGAAGGGCGAGGCCCTGCACTGGAAGGGCAGCACCTGGACCAAGGCCAAGGCCCCGAATCCGGGCGGAACGGCTGGCGGCGATCAGAACAGCTACAACTCGGTCCGGTGCGTATCGGCGAAGGACTGCTGGATCGTCGGCTTCAGCCGGAACGGCAGCAACCCGGACCTGGACCTGACCCTGCACTGGAACAGCACCAAGTGGTCGGTCCAGCCCTCAAATTAAGAAGGCAGCAGCGACGCCGCGATCGCGTGCACGGCGGCGACGGTCTGGCCGGCGAATTCCGGGCTGAGGGCGACTGGCCAGGTCGATAGCTTGGCCACCACAAGCTGAGCCGGCCGGTGGACGAACACATGCTGCCCGTAGATCCCGCTCCCATGAAACAGCGGCACCGCAGGGTCACGTACCCACCAGCAGTTCCGGTAGTGCGCCCCGGCCGGGTACCCGGGCCTCGGGTCCGCGCCGGTGAACGCGGCCGGCCCGTCGGCGGCGCCGCGCACGGTGTCGTCCACCCACCACGCGGGCAGCACCTGCTGCCGCCCGGCCCGGCCCCGCCGCAGGTACAGCTGCCCGAACCTGGCCAGGTCGCGCAAGGTCGCGCTGATCCCGCCGTCGGCCATCGGGTTGCCGTGGGCGTCGACCGTGATGTCCGCGTCGAACTCAGCCCCCATCGGCTGCCACAGTTCGCGCGCGATCAGCTCGTTCAGCCGCTCCCCCGCCGCCCGCTCGATGACCCAGGCCAGCACGTCGGTCAGGATCGACCGGTACCGGAAAGGACCGCCGTGCGGCCCGTCGTTGCCCAGCGTGCCGAAGTACTCCAGCGCGTCGGCTGGCGTGTCGCCGGGGACCGGCGGCCGCCACAGGTAGACCCGCTCGTAGGTGCGGACGTCGGCGTCGAGATCGGCGTAGTCCTCGTTGAACCTAGTCCCGGCCCGCATGTCCAGCAGGTCCTGGACGGCCGCACCGGCGAACGAGGTCTGGCCAAGCTCGGGCACGATGGTCTCGACCGGCGCCAGGACATCCAGCGCCGCCCGCCCGGCCAGCGCCCCGGCGACCGCGGCGGTGACCGACTTCGACACCGACATCAGCAGGTGCGGGGTGTCCGGCTCCATCCCGTTGAAGTAGCGCTCGCAGATCACCCGGCCCCGGTGCAGCACGATGAAGCCGTCGGTAAAGCTGTCGGCCAGCAGCTGGTCCAAGGTCAAATTCTGTTCTTCGTAGGAGAAAGCTGTGCGGCCGCTGAGTCCCGGCGGCGCGTAGGAGAGTCGTCTCACCGGCCCGAAACCCCGGCTGATCCGCGCGGTCGGCACGAGTTCGCGAACATGGGAGAAGGCCCAGCGGTTGTGCGGCGGCTCCTGCCAGTTAGCCAGCGTCGCTGGCGGGGGGTTCCCTGGCTCGGTCATAGGGCCGGTCGCGGGCCGTCTTGGCCCAGCCAGGGCAGCCGTTCTGAGTGCGCGGCGGCGACACGGAACGCGGTCACGTCGTCGTAGGTCTTGCCGACCACTGCCAGCCCGGTCGGCACACCGTCGCCCGACAGCCCGGACGGCACAGAAAGAACCGGGCACCTGCTGGCGATGTTGAACGGCACGGTCATCATCACGTCGAACCAGCGCTCCACCGCCTGCCCGTTCACCTCGACCTGGTCGCCCACGTCGTACTCCGCGTCCAGCGCGGGCACCGCGAACGTCGGGCAGATCAGCGCGTCGTAGGTTTCGAGCAGCTCGCCGAGCGGCGGCCAGAGCTTGGTCTCCAGCTCCAGTCCGGCGTAGAAGTCGTCCTTGGAGATCTTGGCGGACGCGGCGACCAGGTTCTGGGCGTAGGAGGTCAGCTCGGGCCCGTGCGCCTCGAAGATCTCCTTGATCGAGGCGCCGAAGATCATGCCGAAGTGGATGTCCACGGTGCGGGCGATCGTCGCCAGGTCCCACGGCAAGGTGACCTCGTCGACCTGCGCGCCGGCGTCGCGCAGCCGGCCGGCGGCGGCGAGCGTGTTCGCGGCGACGTCGGCGTCCACCGGGTAGCAGCCGAGGTCTGGCGAGAGCGCGATCTTCAGGCCGGCCGCCGAACCGAGTACCTCGGGGATCTCCAGCTTGGGCCGGAGCGAGACGATGTCGCTGGGATGCGGCCCGGCGATCACGTTCTCCAGCAGCGCGCAGTCGGCTACGGTGCGGGCGAGCGGCCCCTCATGGCAGTAGTGGTCCAGGTTGAACGGCGGCACCTCGGGAACCCGGCCGTACGGCGGCTTGAATCCGGTGACGCCGCAGAACGACGACGGGATCCTGATCGACCCGCCGATGTCGGACCCGGTCGCCAGCGTCGTGGACCCGGCCGCCAGCGCGGCGCCTGAACCGCCGCTCGACCCGCCCGGTGAGAACCTCGGGTTCCAGGGGTTCCTGGTCACGCCCCAGAGCTTGGACCAGGTGACCGGGGCGCAGGAGAACTCCGGCGTCGTGGTTCGCGCGTGCACGATGCCGCCCGCGTCGATGATCCGCTGGACGAACGGCGCGGTGTGGTCGGCGACTACGTCACGCAGCGGCAGCGAGCCGAGCGTGTTGCCCTGGCCCGCGATCGGGGCTTCCTCTTTAACCGCGACCGGAAGGCCGTCCAGCGGGCCGGCCGCCTCGCCGTTGCCCGCGTACCGGCTCTCGGCCTGCCTGGCCGCGGTCAGGGCCTCATCGAAGTACGTCGCCGCGAACGCGTTGATCACCGGCTCGACGGCCAGTGCCCGTTCGATCACGGCCGTCATCAGCTCGACCGGCGACAGTTCCTTGGCGCGGAACCTGGCCAGTGCTTCCGTCGCGGACAGGTAGTGCAGGTCGGTCATGTCGTCTCCTCTCGCAGGCTGCCGCGGCGCGGCTTCCAGCCAGGCCTGGGCACGCTCGCCCGCAGCCGCTTGGTGTAGGGGTGCTGCGGGTCGTCGAGCACGCTGGCGGTGGTTCCGCGTTCCACGACGACGCCGCGGTGCAGCACGATCACGTCGTCGGTGAGCTGGCGCACGACTGCCAGGTCGTGGCTGATCAGCACGTAGGAGACCCCGGTCGAGTCGCGGATGTCGGCGAGCAGGTTGAGCACCTGGGCCTGGATCGACACGTCGAGCGCGGCGACCGACTCGTCCAGGATGAGCACTCGCGGCTCGGCGGCCAGCGCCCGCGCGATCGCGACCCGTTGCCGCTGGCCGCCGGACAGCGCTCTCGGCAGCGCCCGCGCCTGCCGGTCATCGAGCCCGACGAGGCCGGTGAGCTCGGCGATCCGCTCCTGCCGCCGGTCGGCCGCCCAGCCGTGGTGCAGCCGCAGTACCTCATCGATCGTCGCCTGGGCGGTCTGCCTGGGGTCCAGGCTGGTGTAGGGGTCCTGGAAGACGATCTGGACCTCGCGGCCCCGGCGCCGCCGTTGCGCCGAGGACCGGGCCGGGATGGAACGGTCCTGGCCGCAGGCTTCGATCTTGCCCTTGCTGGGGCGCTCGAGGCCGACGATCATCCGGGCGATCGTGGTCTTGCCTGACCCGGACTCGCCGACAATCGCCAGCGACCCGGCTTGGGGCACCGCGAAGCTCACGTCGTCCACGGCGACCAGCTCGCCGAACTCCTTGCGCAGGCCGGTCACCTCGAGGACCTGGTCACTCACCGGTCTCGCCTCCGAAGGTCAGTCCGGCGGAAAGGCGCCCGCGCAGCTCCGCCGCCCGGGCGCACCGCGAGAGCCCCCCGTCCAGCTCGACCAGCGCCGGCAGCTCCGCCCAGCAGATCTCGGCCGCGTGCGGGCACCGGGGCGCGAACGCGCACTCCGCGTCCGGCGCCTCGAACGCCGATAGCGGCCGGCCGCCGATCGCAGCGAGCCGGTGCGCCGTGCTCGCGATGTCCGGCCGGGCCGCGGCGAGCGCCGCCGAGTACGGATGCAGCGGGTCGGAGTGCATCAGGGCCGACTCGCGGATCTCGACGATCTGCCCGGCGTACATCACCGCGGTGCGGTCGCAGATCGCGGCGGCGAGGTCCAGGTCGTGGGTGATGAACAAGATCGCCAGGCCGTACTCGCGGCGCAGGTCGTCCAGGATCGCCATCACCTCGGCCTGGGTGGTGACGTCCAACGCCGTGGTCGGCTCGTCGGCAAGCAGCAGCTGCGGCTCGGTCAGCAGCGCGGCGGCGATCATGACGCGCTGCAGCATGCCGCCCGACAGCTCGTGCGGGTACTGCCGCAGCCGCCGGTCCCGGTCGGCGATACCGACCTGGTCCAGCATGGCGGCCGCGCGCTTGTTCGCCTCTGAGGCCGGCACGCCGAGGTTGGTGCGCAGCGCCTCGGTCATGAAGTCGCCGATCCGGCGGACCGGGTTCACGTGCGCTCGCGGGTCCTGGAAAATCATCGCGACCTTGTTCCGGTAGCCGCGCAGCGCGGCGCCGGCCAGCCCGCGCACGTCCTGCCCGTCGAACCGGATCTGCCCGCTGACCTCGGCGCCGCGCGGCAGCAGCCGGTCAATCGCCCGGGCCGTCATCGACTTGCCAGAACCGGACTCACCGACCAGGCCGACCGCCTCGCCGGACCGGACGTCCAGTTTGACCTGGTGGAGCACTGGTCTCCTCTGGCCCTCGACCGTCAGCTGGACAGTCAGGTCGTTGACAGCCAGCAGGGGCTCGGTGCTGGTCACCGGGCCCCCTGAGCCTGCTCGAAGAGCCGCTCGCCGAGCACGTTGAACGCGATGACGACCGCGACGATGCACGCTCCGGCCACGAGCGCGGGCAGCGGGTAGCCCTCAGTGATGCCGACCTGGTTCTCCGAGATCATCACGCCCCAGTTAGCCGCGGGCGGCTGCACCCCGAGCCCGAGGAATGACACGGCGGCGAGATCGACCATCGCGTAGCCGAACATGATGGTCGCCTGGGCGACGATCAGCGGCGCGATGTTGGGGATGATGTGCCGCAGGCAGATCGAGGCCGCCGAGGCCCCCTGGACTTCGAGCGCGGCGACGTAGGGCTGGCTGCGTTCCTTCAGCGCGGCGCCGCGCAGCACCCGAGCCACGTACGGCATGTAGGCAACCGCGAGCGCGATGGACGCGGCGGTCAGGCCCGCCCCGAACACCGCCGCGGCGAGTACCGCGAGCAGGATGCCGGGGAACGCGAACAGCACGTCAAGGCTGGAGGAGATCACCGCGTCGACCGCGCCCCGGCGCCAGGCCGCGATCACGGCCAGCAGCGTGCCGAGCACCAGTGCGCCGATCACGACGGCGAGCGGGCCCAGCATCGAGGACTGGGCGCCGGCCAGCAGCCTGGACAGCACGTCCCGGCCCTCGAAGTCGTAGCCCAGGAGGTGCCCGCCGGACGGGCCGATGAAGTTCAGCCCGAGGTTGGGCGACGTCGGGTTATAGGGAGCGATCAGCGGCCCGATCACCGCGAGCAGGGTGGCGACCGCGATCACTGCCGCCGATGCGATCCCGGCCGAGCCGGTGCCGCGCAGCAGGCCGGTCGCGCTACGGGCCCGGGAGGGCCGGACGGTGACCAGCGGCGCTGGGGCGGCTGTGCTCATCTCGCTCCCCTGCTCATCCGGCCCTCCGGCCTTGCGAGACCCGCGGGTCGAGCGCCGCGTAGGCCAGGTCGATCGCGACGTTGATCACGACGAAGGCGGTGACCAGCACCAGCGAGATGCCCTGCACGACCGCGAGGTCCTTAGACTGCGCGGCCGCCACCAGGTAGGCGCCGAGTCCGTTCAGCCCGAACGCGGTCTCCACTACCGCGGCGACCGCGATCAGCGACGCGATCGTGATGCCGGAGATCGTGGTGATCGGGATGGCGGCGTTGCGCAGGATGTGCCTGCGGATGAGCTGCCGGCGCGGGATGCCGCGGCTGGTCGCGGTCTGCACGTGCTCGCGGTCGGCCTCTTCCCTGATCGCGGCCCTGGTGACCCGCGCCACGATCGCCAGCGACGAGATCGCCAGCGCGACCGCGGGCAGCGTGAAGTGCCGCAGGTTGCTGACGAAGTCGGTGCCGTTGCCGAGCACAGGGAACCAGCGCAGCTTGACGGCGAACAGCGTGATCAGCAGGATCGCGGCCACGAACGACGGGATAGCGGCGGAGATCGCGCTGGTGACCAGTGCCGAGGTGTCCACGATGCCCGGCCGGAGGCCAGCGAGCACGCCCAGGCCGATGCCGAGCACCAAGATGATCACCGACGCGTACAGCACCAGCCCGGCGGTGGTCCAGATCCTGGACTCGATCAAGCTGGACACGTTTTCCCGCAGCGTGATCGAAATCCCCAGGTTCCCGTGCAGCGCGTTGCTCAGCCAGTACCAGTACTGGGTCAGGAAAGGCTGGTTCAGGTGATAGCGCGCTTCGAGGACGCGGATGCTGCTCGGCGGCAGGGAGCGGCCGCCGGACAACGCCGCGATCGGATTGCCGGGCGCCAGGTAAAGCGCGCCGAAGATCACGAAGCTGGCGACCAGCAGGCTGGCGACGAGCATCGCCAGCCTGCGGCCGAGGAACGCCAGTCGCATGGGCGTCAGCCGGTCCCTCCCAGCGTGTTGGCCCACGGCGCGAACATGTAGGCGAACGAGGTGGTCGCGCCGCTCAGGCCTTTGGACATGATGGTGATGTTGGTCGGCTGCACGTCAGGGATCCACGGCAGTTCGACGGCGGCCCGCGCCTCAGCCTGGGCGACCAGGGCAGCCCGCTTGTCCGGGTCCGCCGTGCCGCGGGCCTTCTCCAGCAGCGCCGTCATCGCGGGGTCGGAGAAGTTGTCGTAGTTCTGCGACCCGCCGGGCAGCACGATGGTGGTCAGCAGCGCCGCCGGGTCGGCGTAGTCGCCGTAGTTCAAGGTCAGGAACCCGTCGATGCCCGCCCGGGCCTTGGGGTCGATGAAGAAGTTGATGTAGTTCTGCGCCGATACCGAGTCCAGCTTGGTCTTCAGGCCGATCGCCTGCGCCGCCTGCTGGTACGCGCCGGTCACCGCGGCGATGTTCGACAGCTGGCTGGACGTGCCGATCGTGATCGTCTGGCCCTGCGCGCCCGCCTCCTTGATCAGCTTGCGTGCCTTCGCCATGTCCTGCGTCATCACCGGGGACTTGTCGTAGGCGCGAATGAAGGTGGTCTCGCCGTAGCCAAACGTGCCGGGGTTGGCAATCCAGCGCGGCATCAGGGCCGCGCCCTTGTACACGCTGGAGATGATCGCCTGCCGGTTAAGCGCCAGCGACAGCGCCTGGCGCACCTTCTCATTGCCGAGCACGCCCTTGCTGTTCGAGACGATGAACGCGTCGGTCGCCCAGCCGGGCCCCTGATAGACCTTCACCGCCGGGTTCGACTTGAGCTGCGGCAGCGTGGACAGGCCCATCGTGTAGCCGCCCTGGATCGCGCCGGTGATCAGGCCGGAGGTAAAGGTGGTCGTGTCCGGCACGCCCTTGAGCGTGATCTGCTGAACCAGCGGCGGCTTGACCGCGCTGTTCCAGTAGCTGGTGCTCGCGACGGCGGTCACGCCGACCCCTGGCGTCCAGGACTTCAGCTTGTACGCGCCGGTGCACATGATGCTGCCGGCCGGGGTGCCGTAGTTCTTGCCCTGCTTGGTCGCGAAAGCTTTCTCGATGATGATGCCTGGCATCGAGGCCAGTTCGCCTGGCAGCCAGTAGTCAGGCTGCTTGAGCGTGATCGTCACCTGGTCGCTGCCGGTCGCCGCGATCGAGGACACCCGGCTGAAGACCAGGCTGTAGAAGCCGCCCAGCTTGGCGTCGGTGTTGCGGTCAAGGCTGTAGACCACGTCGGCCGGGGTTACAGGGTGCCCGTCCCAGAACTTGGCCGCCGAGTTGATCGTGAACACGAGCTTGGTCGGTGACGGCGTGGCCAGCGTGGCCAGGCCCGGGCCGATCGAGCCGTCCGGCGACTGCTTCAGCAGCGACTCGCACAGCAGGGAAACGGCGGTGTTCTCCGGGTAGTCGAACGCGAAGATCGGGTCGAGCGAGTTGACGTCGCGGTAGACCGCCCAGATCGCCGAGGGAACCGTCTTGGTGCCGGCCGGCGTGGTCGCTACCAGGCCTTTGGTGGGCGACACGTCGCCGTTGCTGCCGCCGCTGCTGGCCGAACGGCCGCAGCCGGCGATCGCCAGGCTCACGGTGACAACCGTTGTCGCGAGCGTCATCGCCACGTGGCGGCTGGTCTTGCTGCCCATCTGTCCTCCTCGGTACCGGGTGGGGGCGGGGCTCGGGGCTGCTTGGGGTGGGCGGGGTGGGCTGGGTGGGCGGGACGGGCGGCTAAGGAGCGCTGGTATCGCGGTTCGCCGCGGATCCAGGTCTGGGTCACGCTGGCCTGGCAGATCTCGCCCGGCGGCCCGGTGGCCAGGTCGGCGTCGGTGATGGCGAAGTCGGCGTCGAGGCCGGTCCTGACCGCACCGGTCACCTCTTCCAGGCCGTTCACCCGGGCGCTGCCCGAGGTATAGGCCGCGAAGAAGGCCTCGGGGCTGATCGCCTGCTCAGGCAGGAACGGGTCCTGGCCGCTGCCGCCTTGCGCCTCCGGCAGCGTGCGGTTCACCGCGACGTGCCCGGCTAGCAGCGGGTCAGGGGTGGACACCGACCAGTCGCTGCCGCCGCACATCGGCGCCCCGGCGGCAAGCAGCGCGCCGAACGGGTACTGCCAGCCCGACCGCCGCTCGCCGAGGAACGGGATCGTGAGTTCATCCATCTGCGGCTCGTGCATCGCCCACAGCGCCTGGATGTTGGCGGTGGCGTTCAGCGCTGAAAATCGAGGGACATCCTCGGGGTGCACGACCTGCAGGTGCGCGAGATGGTGCCGCTGCTTGCTGTCGCCGTTGGCTGCCCTGGCCGCCTCGATCGCGTCGAGCGCGTTGCGGACCGCGCGGTCACCGAGCGCGTGGAAGTGCACCTGGAACCCGCGGGCGTCAAGCTCGGTGACGAAGCGCGGAAGTTCGCCCGGGTCGATGAAGTCCAGGCCAGAGCCCTCAGTCTCGCAGCCATGCCCGTCCAGGTAGGGCTCGAGCATCGCGGCGGTGTGGTTCTCGGCGACGCCGTCCAGCATCATCTTCACGCTGGTGGCCCGGAACCGCCCCGCGTGGGCCTCCCGCCGCCGCTCGACCAGCTCGGTGACCTGCTCGATGCCCCGGTGCCGGTCCCACCACAGCGCCCCGACCACGTTGGCGGCGAGCGCGCCGTTCCCGGCAGCCCGCAGGTACGCCTCGATCGGGTCAGGCGCCTCCGGGCTCCTGCCCACGATGGCGTCCTGCCAGCCGGTGATCCCGAGTGAGACCAGGTAGTCCTGGGCGGCGAGCAGGCCGGCGTACCAGTCGTCCGTCGATGCTCCCGGCACCAGCCGGGACACCAGGGCCGCCGCGCCTTCTTGCAGGCAGCCGTTGGGCTCGCCGTGATGATCGCGCTCGATCCGCCCGTCCCCCGGATCGGGTGTCGCCGCGGTGATGCCCGCCAGCTCGAGCGCCCGGCTGTTTACCCACGAGCCGTGCCCGTCCCGGTTCGGCAGGAACGCGGGCCGGTCGCTGACCACGGCGTCGAGCAGGTCCTTGGTGGGCACCCCGCCGGGGAATGCCTCCATGAACCAGCCGCCGCCAGTGATCCACGGCACGTCCGGGTTCGCGCCGGCGTAGGCCGCGATAATCGCCTGATACTCCGCCACCGTCTTGGCCCCGGACAGGTCGCACCGCCGCAGCCGGTCCCCGGCGAACACCGGATGGACGTGCGCGTCGATGAACCCGGGCAGCAGCGTCCCGCCGTTCAGGTCGACCGGCTCGGCCGCACCAAGCTGACCGGCGCCCGCGGCCGGGCCGACATAGCTGATAGTTTCGCCGCTGACCCGGACAACCGTGCCCGCTGGGAGGAACCGGAAGCCGTCGAAGACCGCGCCGCCGTGAAAAACCAGCTCCGAGCCTGCGCGCACGCGGCCTCCAGGATGCTCGGGGGAGCAATTGCCCGAGATTAGATCAGTTGCCTGATTCGTAGTCAATGGCTATGACAAAGCCTTGGCAGATGACCGGCGACCGGCTACCGTCGCGGTTGGCGGGCCGACCAGAGCAGTGCCGACCAGAGCAGTGCCAAGCAGAGCAAGGGACGGCGATGACGACTACCGCTGCCCGGCCGGGACCGGCTCCCCGGCGCGGCTGGCTCACCCCCGAGGCGATCATCACAGAAAGCCTGCGGCTACTCGACACCGGCGGACGTGACGGCTTCAGCCTGCCCAAGCTAGGCCGCGCGCTCGGCGTCGATCCGACCGCCGTGTACCGGCACTTCGCCAGCAAAGACGACCTGGTACTCGCGATCGCGGACCACCTGATCGAAGAGGCCATGGACGGCTTCGCCGCCCTGCCCTGCTGGGTCGACACGATCACCCAGGCCGCCAGGCGCCTGCGCACCACCTACCTGGCCCACCCGGCCGCCGCCGCCCTGTCAGCCTGCCGCACGACCCAGCGACCAGCCGAGATGCGGGCCGTTGACATCCTGATCGGCGCAATGCTCCAGGCCGGCTTCGAAGGACCCCAGGCCGCGGTCGCCTACCGCGCCTGCGGCGACTTCGCCCTGGCCTGGGCCGGCGGCGAGGCCGCCTTCCTCTCGCTGGACGCCGGCCAGCAGCGGGCCGACCGGGCCGCCTGGACCTACGCCTACCGAGCCGTCGACCGGACCACCTACCCGAATATCTGGCAGATCAGGGACGAACTCGACGGGGTCGCCGATGACGACATCTTCGACCAGATCCTGGCCGTTGTCGTGACCGGCCTCCAGCACCAGGCCCCGATCCCCTGCACCTGCGGCAACCACCCGCTCCGCACCGGACCTGATCACTGACCGGCAGCGATCTCTCCCGCTAGCGGACCTGGCCAGGGTTGCCGGCCCGTGCGCGAGGTTCGCAGGTGACCCGGCGGATCAGATCGGCCCAGCCCCGACCGAGGCGGGTGGAGATGCGCGGGCCGACCTCGGCTATGAGATCAGAGGACAGGTAGAGCAGCAGCGGGCCGTCGAGTGCGGCGGTGAGCTGGGTGGCCAGGACGTCCAGGTCGGCCTCGTCGAGGCTGAGCTGCGCGAGCAGTGACCGGATGTGGATTTGCGACATCGGCGACTGCGTTCCGGCCGGCACCGACTCTCTGCCGTCGAGCGCTCCCCTGGCCAGATCGCGATGGCCGATCAGGAAGTCGATCCTCGCCTGGCCGTAGGCGATCAGCCGGTCCAGCGGCGCGGCACCGGGGCCGAGCGGCGGCGGTCCGGACAGAACCTGCTCCTGAAAGGCCCGCTCGCCGTCATCCAGCAGAGCCTGGAAGATGCCCGCCCGGGTGCCAAAGCGCCGGAACACCGTGCCCTTGCCAAGTCCCGCGCGCTCGGCCAGACCGTCCATGGTCAGCCGGTCGGGGCCCTGCTCGGCGAGGATCTTGCGGGCGCAGGCCAGCAGGACCTGGCGGTTGCGCGCCGCGTCCGCCCGTTCGGCGCGCGGCCGTCCCCAAGCCACGGGTTGATTCATGGCGTCTACCCTACGGCCGGGAAGGTAACCGGGGTAAAGTCCGTTTGAACGTTAGCAGTGGACGCAGACCCGGAGGGAATCAGCCTGATGAGCACGACAGCCACGCACGAGCGCTTCCGAGCACTACCGGACGAGCAGACGCTCGCCGCGACCGTTACCGCCCTGGAGGAACACGGCTTCAGCGTGGAAGTCGTCGACGACCTCGATGCTGCGCGTCAGGCCGTCCTGGCCCGGGTTCCGCATGGCTCGTCGGTCATGACTAACACCTCCGCGACGCTGGCCGAGACCGGCATCGCCGATGCCATCAACGAAGGCGGTCAGTACGACTCCGCTCGCGTCAAGATGGCCAAGCTCGACTTCGCGACTCAGCTTCAGGAAATGAAGGAGATCGGCGGCCAGCCCGACTACGCGCTCGGCAGCGTTCACGCGATCACTCGCGACGGAACGCTGGTCATCGCCTCCGCCTCAGGCAGCCAATTGGCTTCCTACGCCTGGGGCGCCGCCAACGTGATCCTCGTCGTCGGAGCGCAGAAGCTAGTCCCCACCCTGGAGGCAGCGCGCGAGCGCATCTACCAGCACAGCCTGGTGCTCGAAGACGCGCGCGCGGTCGCCGCCTACGGGCAGCACAGCTTCGTAGGGAAGATCCTCGAAATCCATCAGGAGCTTCCGGGCCGAATTCATGTCGTCCTCGTCCGCGAGGCGACCGGATTCTGACCGCGGTTCCAGCGCTGGTTATCGACCTAGCCCGGCTCGCGACTGGGTCGGCTAACACCGACCTGTCGCTTTTTGTGGGGTAGTGGTCGTTGACGACACCGGTGGCTGGCGCGGACGATCGTCTGGTGAGCGAGCAGCAGGATGGCAGCCAGCGGGAAGTGGTCCTGGTTACCTTTGACGGGCTTCAGACGCTTGATCTGGTCGGGCCTCTTGAGGTGTTCGCAGGCGCGAACGAGTTCGAGGAGAGCGCTGGGCGCCCGGCGCCTTACCGCACTTCGATCGTCGGCGTCCAGTCCGGCCTGGTGCGGACCTGGAGCGGCCTTGGCCTGCTCGCGGACTCGGAGTTGCCGGCGCACCAGGTTGACACGATCGTGGTGCCCGGCGGCAACGGCGCGCAGCAGGCTCGGCACGACCAGCAGCTGCTGGCCTGGCTGCGGGCCGCTACCGGAGCCAGGCGAGTGTGCTCGGTCTGCACCGGTGCGTTCATCTTGGCGGAGGCCGGCCTGCTCGACGGACGACAGGCGACCACGCACTGGTCCCGGGCCGGCCAGCTGGCGAGGGAGTACCCGCAGGTGCGGGTGGACTCCTCGCCGCTGTTCCTGCGCGATGGCCGGGTCTGGACCTCGGCGGGGGTGACGGCGGGCATCGATCTGGCGCTGGCGCTAGTGGAAGCCGATCTCGGGAGCCTGGCCGCGCAGACGATCGCCAGGTGGCTGGTGTTGTTCCTGCGCCGGTCAGGGGGCCAGTCCCAGTTCGCGGCTGAGGTCTGGACTGACCCGCCGCAGCGGGACGTGCTAGCGCGGGTCGTCCGGTCGGTGCACGCCGAGCCGGGCGCAGACCATCGGCTCGCCGCGCTCGCCGAGCGGGCCGGGATGAGCGAACGCCATCTGCAGCGGTGCTTCCGTGACGAACTCGGCACCACGCCGGCGGCCTTTGTGACCAGGGTCCGGGTGGACGCGGCCCGGCGGCTGCTCGAACATGACCGCGGCACCGTCGAGGCGACCGCCCGCCGGTGCGGGTTCGGTTCGGCCGAGACCATGCGCCGGGCGTTCCAGGCCCAGCTGGGGGTGCCGCCCGATACCTACCGGGATCGATTCACAGCCACTAGGTGAAGGAGATTAAGAAATGCGCATTGCCGTTGCCCTGTTTCCCCGGGTCACCGCGCTCGACGCGGTCGGGCCCTACGAGGTACTCCAGCGGCTGCCCGACGCGACGGTGACCTTCGTCGGCCACCGCAAGGGCGAGATCAGGACCGAGAACGGATTCCTCGGGCTGACCGTGGACGCCACCTTCGACGAACTGCCCGACCCTGACGTGGTCGTGGTACCTGGCGGGGTCGGCACCCGGCCCCTGCTCACCGATGAATCGATCCTGTCCTGGATCAGGAAGGCCCACGCCACCAGCAGGTTCACCACCTCGGTCTGCACCGGGTCCATGCTGCTGGCCGCCGCCGGGCTTCTGCCCGGGCTCGAAGCGACCACGCACTGGAGCGCGACCGATGAACTCGCCGGGCTCGGTGCCGTTCCGGCCAGCCAGCGCGTGGTCGAGCACCTGGATCAGCGGATTCTTACCGGCGCCGGCGTCTCGGCGGGCATCGACATGGCGCTGCGGCTGGCCGAGCTGCTGACCGACCAGGTCACGGCCAAGGCGATGCAACTCATGATCGAATACGACCCGCAGCCGCCGTTCGCAGCCGGGAACCTAGCCGGCGCCGGCGACGAAGTACTCACCGCCGTGATCGAACTCTCCAAGCTGAAAAGCTAACCAGAAAGCGCCATTGACCACGTTGGCCTCTGTAGCTACCGGGACAGCTACAGAGGCCAACGTGGGGATGGTTTCTGGGCGACTCCCGGTATACTGCGCATCCCCAGGAGGGAGCACGCTGTGGGCGAACTTCTTCTCGCGCATTCCAGCGAGCTGACCGGTGGCGAAGTCAGTCGGGTGCGCGAAATCTACGAGCAGGCGTTCGCGCCCTACCTTCGGGTTCCGTTCGGCGAACTGACCGCGACCGGCCCGGCCGGCCTCTTCCTGGCCGCATTCGACGGCGGCGAGCCAGTCGGGTTCGCCGCGCTGCGGATTCTCGGTTCGGCTGGCTGGACGTTCCTTCGCTACTACGCGATCGCCGCCGACCGGCGGGGCAGCGGAGTCGGCCAGCAGTTCTGGCGGCTGGTCACGCCAGCGGTCCAGGCTGCGGGCTGGCCAGGCCGGGTCACCTTGGAAGTCGAGCACCCGGCACACGTGACCGGGCCCGGTGAGTCGGAGATCGCCGCAGCGAGAATCGCGTTCTGGACCCGGTGCGGCTGCCAGTTGCTCCCGGTGAGCGGCTACGCGATGCCCGCCCTGACCGAGGCAACCCGGCCGGTGCCGATGCTGCTGATGGCCACCGACCCGGCGACTACCACCCTCGATGACAGCGAGATCGCCGACCTCGTCCGCGCGATCTACCGGCACAGGTATGGGCTCGGCCCGCAACACTCGCTAGCTGCCGCCGCACTTGCGTCGATCGGCCAGCACTACCCCGCCAGTCGCCAGCAGTCCGCTTCCTGAAACCGGCAAACGCGGCATATAGCATCGGCCACCAGAAGCCTCCAGCAGATGAATGCGCATATTCATCCTCGAAAAACCGGATGAAAGCGCATATTCATCAGCCGTGAGTTCCTTCCAGACCGCCATCGACTGCAACGCGTGGTACGTATGTGACCAATGGGTCGCGCGGGAGATGTGCGGCGCGAAATGGGGGGCGGCATCCGGCCGAGCGGCGAGGCTTCGGGCGCGGGGCGCCGGGCAGAGCGAGCGCACCCGGCCGGGCCGGCGGGCCGCTGAGCTGGGGTTGAGGCTGGCGTATGGGACCTGAGGAGTAGTCGGTACTCCTCAGGTGCCGGCCGGCCGCGGCTGGATTGGGTTCTTGCGGCCGGCGCGCATTTCGGTGGCGCTGCCTAACGTGAGGTTCAGGCGATCGGACCGGCCTCGGGCGCAACCGGGAAGACGCTGGCCGGGCGGCGCATTCACCTGCGCCGCCCGGCTCAAGACCGCCGCAAAGCTTTCTTCCTAAATGAGGTTTCACATGATCGAGGCACAGGGCCTATCCAAAAGGTATGGCGATAAAACGGCAGTTGACAATCTGAGCTTTACCGTCCGGCCTGGGATGGTGACCGGATTCCTGGGGCCGAATGGGGCGGGCAAGTCGACCACCATCCGGATGATCCTCGGGCTGGACGCGCCGACGGCCGGCCGCGTGACCGTCAACGGGCGGCGGTACGCGGCGCACGCCGCGCCGCTGCGGGAGGTCGGGGCGCTGCTCGAGGCGAAGGCGGTACACAAGGGGCGCACCGCCCGGGAGCATCTGATGGCGCTGGCCGCTACGACCGGCATCTCCCGGCGGCGGGTCGATGAGGTGATCGCGATCACCGGGCTGACGGAGGTGGCGAGTAAGAGGTCGGGGACGTTCTCGCTGGGGATGGGCCAGCGGCTGGGCATCGCGGCCGCGCTGCTCGGCGATCCGGCCACCTTGATTCTGGACGAGCCGGTCAACGGCCTTGACCCAGAAGGCATCCACTGGATCAGGAACCTGCTCAAAGGGCTGGCCGCCGACGGGCGCACGGTCTTCGTCTCATCGCACCTGATGAGCGAGATGGCGCTGACCGCCGAGCAGGTCATCATCGTCGGCCGGGGCCGGCTGATCGCCGATGTGTCGATCTGCGAGCTGACCGCTCAGTCGCGGCGAAGCGTGCTGGTCAGGTCGCCGCAGGCCGGGCAGCTCGCTTCGGTAGTGGCCGGGCCGGGCGTGCGTATCACCTCGGCGCAGACCGGCGTGCTGGAGATCGAGGGCACGGACACCGACACGGTCGGCCGGCTCGCCGCTGAGCACGGCGTCGTGCTGTACGAGCTGACCGCGCTCAGCGCCTCGCTGGAAGAGGCGTTCATGGAACTGACTAAGGACGACGTGGAATACCAGGCAATCGCGACCGCCGGGCTGGCCGGCAGCGGAAGGAGCACCCGATGACCACCATCACGACGACGGCTACCCGCCCCGCCGACCGGCCGATCCGGCTGACCCAGGCCAGGGTGGCTTACTCCGAATGGATCAAGTTGCGGTCGCTGCGGTCGACCTGGTGGACGCTTTCGATCTTCGCCATCACCACGATCGGCCTCGGCGTGCTGCTGAGCTCGCTCGCCGCCGCGCATATCTCGAAGGGCCACCACCTGACGGCCGGTCAACTGGTCACGCTCAGCCTCTACGGCGCCTATATCGCGCCGCTGACGATCGGCGTGCTCGGCGCGCTGACCGCGACCGGCGAGTACATGACCGGCATGATCAGGGCGTCGCTGACGGCGGTGCCCACCCGGCTGCCGGTGCTGTGGGCCAAGCTCGCCATGTTCGCGCTCGTCGGGCTGATCGTCTCGGAGATCACCGTATTCCTCACGTTCGGGATCGGGATGACGATCCTCGGGCACGTCGGGGCCGGGGTCTCAATAAGCCAGCCGGGCGTGCTGCGGACGGTCGCGGGCACCGGGTTGTACCTGATGCTGACCGGCCTGTTCGGCCTTGCGATCGGAGCCGTGGTCAGGAACACGGCGGTAGCGATCAGCGCCCTGGCCGGCATCATGCTGGTGCTGCCGGTGCTGACCAACCTGCTGCCCGCTACCTGGGCCGAGCACTTCGCCAGGTACCTGCCCAGCAACGCGGGCCAGGCGATTCTGGCGGTGCAGCATACGTCCGGGTCGCTGGCCCCGTGGACCGGGCTGGCCCTGTTCGCCTGCTACATCGCGGTGATCGTCGCAGGCGCGGCGGTCCTGCTCAAGCGGCGCGACGCCTGACCGGCGCGGACGACCAGACCCGCCTCCCGGCTAGCCTCAGACCGATGACTACGCCAATCCCAGGCGCCAGCCCGCCCGATCCGGGCGGGCTGGCGCCTGGCCGCTCCTCCAACCGGCTGCTCGCGGCCAGGGATGCCCAGCGCGGCTGGACCCGCCGCCATCCGAGGGCGACCGACGCCGTGCTGGCCGCGGTCGTGCTGCTGGTTTCGCTGCCGCCGTTTACCGCCTTGACCGGCGGCACGTCGCTGACGTTCGCGCTGGTGATCTTGGTGGTGGTGCCGCTGGCCTGGCGGCGCCGGTGGCCGTTCGCCGTGCTGCTGGTCATCATGGTGCCGACCGTCGTGCAGTTGCTGACCAACCGGCCGGTGACCGACTTCCTGGCCTTCCTGATCATCTTCTACACGATCACCGCCTGCTCCCGGCCGCGACTGGTGCTGGTTTCGATACTGCTGCTCGAGGCCGGCGTCGTCGTCGGCGTCACGCAGATTCGGGCAGTGGGAATACCCGCAGGTCACACTGCCCCGTCCGCGGTCCATGGGGTAGTGGTCTGGGCTCTGGCCTCCGGGCTGCTCGCGATCGCCGGGCTGCTCGGCTACTACGTGCGCACCAACCGGCAGGCGCAAGCAGCCGCCATCGCCGAACAGGCCGAGCAGGCCGAGCGGGAGCGGCAGCAGCAAGCCCAGCTCGCCGCATCGGCCGAGCGGGCCAGGATCGCCAGGGAAATGCACGACATCGTCGCGCATAACATCGCGGTGATGATCGCCCTGGCCGACGGCGCCGCCTACACGGCGAAGAACGATCCTGATCAGGCGGTCGAGCTGATGGGACAGGTTTCGACTACCGGACGGACCGCGCTGACCGAGATGCGCCGGCTGCTCGGCGTGCTGCGCCAGCCAGCCGAATCCGAGCAGGGTCCCCAGCCGACGCTGGCCGACCTCGACAAGATGCTGGGGACCTTCCGGGCGGCGGGCCTGGCGGTCGAACTGACAGTCGCCGGGGAGCCGTTCCCGCTGCCGCCGAGCGCGCAGCTGGCGGTCTACCGGATGATCACCGAGGCACTGACCAATACGCTCAAGCACGCCGCCGGGTCGACGGCGACCGTCTGCCTGGAGTACCGGGACGGTGAGATCGAGCTTGAGGTGAGTGACGACGGGGCGGGGCGGGGCCGGTCTGGGGGCCGGCCTGGGCCCGCTGGGGTTCACGGCGGTCACGGGATCACGGGGATGCGGGAGCGGGCGGCGGTGTTTGGCGGCCAGGTGAGCGCGGGTCCGCGGTCCGGCGGCGGCTGGCGAGTCCGGACGACATTGCACGTCGAGAAGGAGAGCGCGTGACGATCTCGATCCTGCTGGCCGATGACCAGCCGATGCTGCGGCTGGGGTTCCGGCTGGTCCTCGACGCGCAGGAGGACATGACCGTCGTCGGCGAGGCCGGCGACGGCAGCGGCGCGATCCAGATGGCCACGGCGCTGAAGCCGGACGTCGTGCTGATGGACGTGCGGATGCCGGGCATGGACGGCATCGAGGCGACCAGGCGGATCACGGAGTCAGCTTCGGCGAGCCGGGTGCTGATCTTGACCACGTTCGACCTGGACGAGTATGCCTATGCGGGGTTGCGGGCCGGCGCCAGCGGGTTCTTGCTGAAGGACGTGCCGCCGCCTGAGCTGCTGGCGGCGATCCGGGCGGTTGCCAGCGGGGACGCGGTGGTCGCGCCGAGCGTGACGCGCCGGCTGCTCGACGCGTTCTTGCCGCACTTGCCTGAGCCTGGCAGCGGGACAGCCGGGCGCGGGCCGGGCGCCGAGCCGCCCGAGCTTGAGGAACTGACCGCTCGCGAGCGGGAGATCCTGATCGAGGTCGCGGCGGGGCTGTCGAACGCCGAGATCGCCGCCCGGCTGGTGCTCGCCGAGACCACGGTAAAGACGCACGTCGGGCGGATGCTCAACAAACTGCGGCTGCGCGATCGAGTCCAGGCCGTCGTCTACGCCTACGAACACGGCCTGGTGCGACCGGGCACCCAGATCTAGCTGGGGCTGCGCGGGCATCACACCCAGCGGCTGCAGGACATTCTCCGAACTCACGAAGTCCCAGAAATAGTCGTCTGGCTGACAGATGGGGCCTGAGGTGACGTTGTGATTTGTTTGATGGCGGGTCCGGGCGGATGAATGCGCATATTCATCCTCGAAAATCCAGATGAATCCGCATATTCATACTTCCGCGCAAACGATCATGAGTGTCAACTTGGGGGCGGCGGGACTGCTGGGGACCATGTGACTCAGGTGGCGCGAACGAGGGCCGGGCTGGCGCGAACGAGAGGCCGGGCTGGCGCGAACGAGGGCCGGGCTGGCGCGAACGAGGGCCGGGCTGGCGCGAACGAGGGCTGAGCCGAATCGAGACCGCGACCGGAGCTGGGCTAAGGCCCGGGGAAGCGCGCGCCCCTCAGGGACGGCAGGCCAGGAAGACCAGTTCCAGGCCTGGCCGGTCGGGGGCGTCGCGGACTTCGGCCAGCTCGAATCCGGCGACGGCCAGCGAGACGGCCACCTCGTCGCGGGTGCGGAAGCGCAACTGCGAACTCGGCATCAGCCGCACGCCGTCAGACTCGAACACGTAGGTGCCGCTGAACGTCGCCACGCCATCGGTCATGTCCGTCAGCTCGAACCACTGCTCGACTCCCCCGATGCCCGGCAGCTCGAACCGCTGGCAGGAATGCTCGCGATCCCAGCCGAGCCAGACCTCGCGGGCCGGATCCCTGGTCTCGAACACCAGGTGCCCGCCTGGCCGCAGGCACGCCCGCGCGGCCCGGAGCGTGGCCATCCAGTCCTCGTCGGTCACGATCTCCTGCGCCACGTTCGCGGTCATCGTCGCGAGATCCGCTTGCAGGGGCGGCACGTCCGAAGCAACCCCGTGCACCCACCGCACCCGGTCGGCTCCAGCCTTGGCCCGCGCGATCTCCAGCGAAGCCGTCGACGGATCAACCCCGATCACAATCAGCCCCGCCTCAGCGAGCCGCAGCGCGAAGGTGCCGGTCCCGCAGCCAATATCCAGCACGGTCCGCGCGCCGAGTTCGCTCGCCAGCTCAACATAAGCGTCGAGGTCATCGCGCTGGGTCCACTGCAGGTCGTAGAGCTGGGCCAGCCGCTGCTCCTCGATAGCCGGGTCAATCACCCGCTCAACCTAGGCGGGCCAGCGGGCGGCCGCCATATAAATATGACCGGACGCCTAGTCACCGCAATCAGCCAGCATCCACAATGACTGTTTCAGCACGCCCCATACCGGGTGCACGGGCGGAAACGGAGCGGCAATGACACTTGCACGCAAGGCCAGGCGGCTTTCCCACCACGCGATGACCGTGGCGGCTGCAGCCGCCCTGACCACAACCGCGCTCGCCGCCCCAGCGACAGCCAACGCCGCTAACGCCGCCCCGGCCACAGCCCGCCCCGCAACGTCGAACGCGGTCGCCGGCTACGCCTGGGTCGACGGAGGGATCCAGACTTACTACGCCTTCGACTCCGCGAGCGGCCACGGATCGGCAGTGACCTACAGCTCCCCCAGCACAGGCATCTACCAGATCGAATTCGCGAACTTGGCCAGCGTCGCGGACAACGCCGACGTGCAAGTCACCCCCTACAGCGGGGACGAGAACTGCGCCACTTCTGGCTGGGACAAAGACCACGGCAACCTGCGGGTCGTGGTGGACTGCTACTCGCTCAGCGGGACGCTGACCGACGGGAACTTCGACCTGATCGTCACCCGCCCGACCAGCCCGCCGAACGGCGTCTTCGACTACTCGCTGGTATACACGCCTAATTCGTCCGGGATGCTGACCAGCAACCAGTACAACTCCTCCCGCAAAAAGAACTCGGTCAAGCACCTCGGCACCGGCAAATACCAGCTGCTGCTCCGCGGCCCGAAGACGATCGGCACGCACGGCATCGTGCACGTCACCCCGTTCGGCGCCCAGCCGGGCAACTGCGAACTGGTGAGCTGGACCGGCTCGGCCCAGGGCGAGCTGGTCAACGTCGACTGCTTCGGTCCCGGCCCAGGCCACGTCGCGCAAAACCGCGAGTTCATCGTCGCCTACGCGACCACAAGCAGCCTGATGGGCATCAAGAGCCAGGTCGTCGCCAACGCGTTCGCCAACGGCAAAGCACAGCTCTACTCTCCGAGCCTGCAATTCGACAGCAAGCACGGAGCCAAGGTAAGCGTCCTTCGCAACGAGACCGGCCGATACGAAGTACTGCCGGTCGGCTCCGGCGGGAACACCAGCAAGTGGGGCGGCGACGTTCAGGTCAGCGCGGTGGGCAGCAAAGGCCAGCTGTGCATCAGCGGCGGCTGGGGCCAATTCACCAATCCGTCCCTCACCGTTGAATGCTTCGATAAGGCAGGGAACACCGCCGACGTTCCGTTCACGGTGGAGTGGGTCGTCCCCTGAGCCAGCGCAGGGGACGACCCGGCGGCTAGCTCAGCCGATGAATCCCCGCGTCAGCAGGACGTTAGAGGACAGGTATTGGCCGTCGCGACGTAAGACCCAGGTCCGCTGGCCTCGATATCGACTTCGGGGCCGGACAACGTGACCCGCAGCGGCGAATTGGTCCAGGTGACCCACGCGCCATTTGAGGTCCCCTGGATGTCGGACGGCGGCAGGGTGGTGTTGGCCAGGGCCACGAACGCCACGAACTGATGTGTGGTCGCCACGTTCGAGGTGGCCGTGGTCGTGCACGTGGTCCCGGCCGAGCAGGCCTTCAGCCGAGTGCCCGTGGTCGCGTCGAAGATGTCGATGAACCATCGGGTCGGACCGACGTCGGAGCTGGTGGCGGCCGTCAGCGTGGTCGTGCCGCCAACGGCGAGCGTGCTCGGGCTGGCGGAGAGTTGCACAAAGAAGCTGTCAGCCAGGGCAGGCGCGGCCGATCCGGCCACGACCGCGGACACGCCTAGCAGACCGCAGGTCGCGATTAGAGCGAGCGAGCGGCGCATTGATCCTCCTTCGCTATCGGGAATTCCACCGGCAGAACGGCTCAGGACCGGCGCTCGTTCAGGTTTTTAAACCGAAAGATTTTCAGGAAGAAAGCATTGCCAGGGCTGAGTCAAGATTGGCGGCTAGCTCAGCCGCAGGGACTCAGCTAACCGGGATGATCCGCGCGCCGAGAAGAACTCCGTCCTCGATGTCCAACAGCCCGATCGTGCCCCGCGGCTGCCGACGCCGGTCGCTCGGCGAGCCAGGGTTGAAGATCCTGATGCCATCACCGGCTTGATCGACCGGGATGTGCGAGTGCCCGAACACCACCAGCTCAGCGGCCGGGAACCAGCGCCGCAGCCGGGCGGACCGGCCCGCGGCCTGCCCGCTGTCGTGCACCATCGCCACCGCCAGTCCGGCGATCTCGAGCTCCAGGCGCGGAGGCGCGCCCCACTGCGCCACGTCCTGGCCGTCGTTGTTGCCGAGCACGACGTGCACCGGGGCGTATCCGGACAGTTCATCGAGCACGACCGCGGTGCAGACGTCCCCGGCATGCAGGATCAGATCCGCTTCGCGCAAGTGCTCGGCCACGGCCGGCGGGCAACTGCGCCAGCGCCTGGGAGCGTGCGTATCGGCCAGCGCCACAACTCTCACCGGAAAAAGGTACGCCTCCTAGCCAGCCGGTCCACCCTGATTTCAGCAGCGTTCCAGCGCGGTTTCAGCGTCACCTGCTGTCGTGAATGAAGCGGGATGTAACGCCCGGGTGGAACGGAATGTAACGCCTCCCTAGTGAATGAGGCGTGTCCGCGGTCCATTCGCGCCGAAGCTAGCCAGGGAAGAGCTCATGAAGCACACGGAGAGCCTGGTCGCGCGCATGCTCGTCACGAAGGCCGGCCCGTGACCGCCCCGCTGCGCCGATACCAGTCGTGGCTGGCGGACAGCCGCCGCTGGGACGACTTCAAGTTCAGGCCGGGCGACATCGTGATCTCGACCCCGGCGAAGTGCGGGACGACCTGGATGCAGATGATCTGCGCGCTGATGATCTTCGGCGAGCCCGCACTGCCCGGTCCTCTGACCGAGTTGTCTCCGTGGCTGGACATCGCCACCGAGCCGGTCGAGGCCGTCGCCGCCAAGCTAGGCGCCCAGCGGCACCGCCGGTTCATCAAGACTCACACGCCGCTGGACGGCCTTCCCTTCGACGAGCGGGTCACCTACATCTGCGTCGGCCGGGACCCGCGGGACGCCGCGATCTCCGCGGACAATCATCTGGTCAACATGGACAGGGAGGTACTGGCTAAGGCCAGGGCGAATGGCCCCAGGCCGACATCGCCGCCGCCTGCCCTCCGGCCTATCAGGCCCCAGCACCGGCTCGACCGGTTCTGGCACTGGATTGAAGCCGCCGCTCCGCCTGACGAAGGTCTTGAGCTGGTACTCCATCACCTGACGACGTTCTGGGACCGGCTCCAGGCGAGCAATGTCGTGCTCATTCACTACGCCGATCTGAGAGCCGATCTCGAAGGCGAGATGCGCCGCCTGGCGGGCCGGCTCGATATCGCGATCAACACCGATTCCTGGGTGCACCTGGTCGCCGAGGCCCGGTTCGACCGGATGCGCGAGCGGGCCGGCGAGCTGGCTCCTCAGGTCACGATCGACGGACTCTGGCCTGATGCCCGCCGATTCTTCAACCGCGGCTCAAGCGGGCAGTGGCGCACCCTGGTCGGCCCGGCGGAGCTGCGCCGATACGAGGCTCGGGTACGCCAGCTAGCCGCCCCCGACCTGGCCTTCTGGGTGCATAAGGGAGCGGTGAAAGACCGGACTGCTTTCCTGGACCGGCGGGGAAGGCCGCCGGCCGGCCGGTAACTTACCGCGTGCGCAATGCTTTCCAGCTGAAAGGCTTTCGTTCTTTCCTACTGCTCAATGCGGACGGCGTGATCGCTGCCTCGGCGTCCGGCCCCGACGGCTAGGCGGGCACGACGCGGGCGAGTTCCTCGCGGCTGGTCACGCCGAGCTTGGCGTAGGCGTTCTGCAGGTGATTGTCGACGGTCCTGATCGACAGGAAGAGCCGCTCGGCGATCTCGCGGCTCGGCACTCCGGCGGCGGCGTGCCGGGCGAGCGCGGGGACCCAGTTGCCTTCGACCTGTCCTGCCAGTTCGGCGAGTCGCGGGGCGGCCTGGCCAGGCCAGCCGAGCCTGGCGATGTCGTGGAGCAGACGGGCTTCGGCGGTGCGCAGCTTAGCCGTCGCGGCGTGGTCGGCCGCTGCCTGGAGAATCGCGCGAGCCTTGGGCAGGTCGCCGGTGCAGGCACTGACCCAGGCCTTGCTGCGCTCGATCAGGTCGTCCTCGTAGAGCGTCATGGGACCGGCCGGCATATCCGCGAATTCAGCGGCCGCCGACGTGGCGCGGTCGGCGTGGCCGCTCATCGCCGCGGTGAGCGAGATCCCGGCCAGGCACCACCGCAGGCCGGGCGGGTCGTTGATCTCGCGGTTGACCGATGCCGCCTCCACGAACATGCTCGCGGCCCGGCCGAGCTGACCCCGCTCGATCAGCACCCAGGCGGACATGAACAGGCCAGTGGCGTGCCCTTCCTCGTCGCCGACGGCGAGACAGGCATCCTGGCCGGTGATGGCGTCGATCTCAGCTTCGGTGAACCGGCCGGTCGCGGCGTGCCCGAAAACGGCACCGATCAGCTGCACTTCAGGCAGCTGGCTGCTGCTGACGGCGCGGCGGTGCCTGGGCAGGGCAGCATAGGCGATCGAGACCGCCTCATCGCCCCGGCCGAGGAACGCCAGCGCGATCGAAGCCGCGTAGCTGCCCTGGCGTGAGGTCCGGTCATCTTCGCTAGCGAGCACCGGCCGGGCCGCGGCCAGCGCGCCTTCCAGGTCGCCGGCGAACAGCCGGTTGGTCGCCAGCCGGCCGAGCAACCGCAGTCTCGGCAGCTCATCGGTGATGACGGCCAGCGCTTCGTCGAGCACCGCGGCCGCCGCGTCCGGGTCGGCGTACACCCCCAGGTTGTACGCCCTGGCGCTGGCGATGCTGGCCACCTCATCGTCGTTCACGCACAGCTCGGTCGTCCGGGCCAGCACCTCCTCGGCGTCGGCGTGGTGACCGGCCCTGAACTTCGCCGTGCCGAGCATCAGGCCCGCCTCGGCGCCGCCGCCGGAATCCAGGGCGGCCTGAGCCAGCTTGGCGGACAGGTCCATGTCGAACATCTCTTGCGCTCGCTTGGCGGCCTTGGTCAGCACGGCCGGATCGCCGCGTCCGCCGGCCTCAAGCTGCCAGCGGGCCAGCCGCAGCAAGTCGTCGCGCCGTCGAACGCCGGTCGCCTCGACCGCGAGCGCCAGCGACGCCGCGATCCGCCGCCGCCGGGAGATCGGCAGGCTCTGCCGCACCGCTTCGCCGTACAGGGGATGGGCGAGCCGCACTTCGGTGCGCCAGCCGTCCTGCTGGATCGAGACGAACCCGCGCGCCTCCGCATCCTCCAGGCCACCGGGATCGGTGAGCTTGTCGAGCACCGGCAACCCGATCGGCTCGCCCACCGCCAGCACGTCGATCGCGGCCCTGGCTTCTGGCGCCAGCCCGGCCAGCCGGGACGCCACCAACTCGACCAGGCGGCCGGGCGCGGCCAGCGGCCTGGGCAGCGACCAGATCCCGCCGTCGCGAGTCAGCGCGCCGGAATCAAGCGCGCTGATCACTAGCTCTCGCAGGTAGAGCGCATTGCCGCGGCTCGCCTCCCACAGTTGCCTGACCGCCGTGCGGGAAACCTGGCCGCCGAGCACGCCGGTCAGCACCTCGCTCGTCTGCGCCTGATCCCACGGCGTCAGATCGATTCGCTCGGCGAGGGCGTCCTTCCACAGCGAAGTGACCAGATCGGGAGTTGGACCGGGCGTACGTACGCATAGCAAGGCGCTGCATGTCCTGGTCTGGATCAGCTGGTGTACCAGCGCGACCGACCCGTCGTCCAGATGCTGGACATCATCGACGGTGAGCAGCAGCTTGCCGCCCGGTCCCGCCCGCTCGGCGATAGCGCCCCTCGCCTGCATCAGCAAACCCAGTAAATCGCCCGCCGAATGCCCGCTGTCAGGAAGGAATCCGGCGAAAGGACCGAACGGTATCGAGGCCCCAGACGGCAACGCTACCGCCCGCGCGGTGGCGAAACCGAGCCCGGCGGCCCGCCTGGCCGCCTCGCCCACCAGCCTGGTCTTGCCCACGCCGGCCGCTCCAGCCACGACGAAAGCGACCGGAGCCGGGCCTTGCAGGTCGGCCAGGATCCGGTCTAGTTCAGGCCCCCGGCACATCAACGGTAGGCCGTCGGGCAGCGGTGCTCTCATCGCTCACAGTTTCGCACGCAGCCGCTGGCGGTGGCCGTCTTCGGCGCTCTGGAGGCGAACTACCCGCCTGAACCGCCTTCTTGCCAGACGCCGATGACGTTGCCCGCAGGGTCGCGGATGGTCGCTATGGTCAGGCTGCCTTCTGGATACGGCGAGGTGATGACTTGCCCGCCTTGCTCAACTGCCGCGCTGAGCACGTCGTCGAGCCGGGTGACATAGATGTAGGGACGGATGCCGGCTTCCTCTGCGACGGGCAGGTCTGTGCGCCAATGGCCGATGACGTGGCCGGTGCCGTCGCTGAAGCTGAGCCGGTCGGAGCTTCCCCTTATCTCCCAGCCGAAGACCGCGTGGTAGAACGCCGCGGACTTAGCGGCATCCAGCGAAGGCATCCCGAGATAGGAGATACCGCCGGGCCGGGCCACCGTGGCTTCGACGCCAGGGTCGGCCGGTTCGCCGTGCTCGGTCATGGTCTGCCGCCTCCTCAATTCACTATGGCAGTACCATAGCCGAATATGGACACTGGCGGTACCGACAGCGCGGCGGTTCGCAGTTACCGCTCACCGCGCCGCGAGGCCCACGCGCGCCAGACGCGCGCCCGCATCATCGCGGCGGCCGCCCGGAGGTTCCTGGTGCACGGCTACTCGGCCACGACGATGCGCGCGGTCGCCGCGGACGCCGGCGTCGCGCTGCCTACCGTCGAACTGGCCTTCCGCACCAAGGCCAGGTTGCTCAAGGCGGTGATCGATGTCGCGATCGCGGGCGACGGGGAGCACACGGCCATGCTGGACCGCCAGTGGGCAGCACAAGCGGAGTCAACCGCCGACCCGGCGGGTTTCCTCGAGGCCTTTTCCCGACAGCTCACAACCTCAGCCGGGCGCGCGGCGGGGCTCACCGCGGTCGCCCTGGAAAGCGCCCCGGTCGACCAGGACATCGCCGCCATAGCCGTGCAACTGAAGTCACAGCGGCAGGTCATGGCCGCGTGGCTGGTGGACGGCCTGCTGGTCAGGACCGCGATGCGGGATGGAACCAGCCGCGGCGAGGCGGTCGACATCGTGTGGATGCTGATGGATCCGGTAATCTTCTGCCGTCTCACCGAAGACCGCCATTGGTCCCCAGATCAGTTCCGGCGCTGGTTTACCGACGCCGTCACCCGGCTTCTGCTGCCGTCCCCGTAGTCACCCGGGCCACGCACCCGGGCCCGGGAAGTTCGCGCAACCGGCTGTTGGCGTCATCCGTGCTCGGGCAAGACAGCAGCGATGACGATCTTGACCGCTCGAGCCGCCCAGCGGATGACCCTGACCGCGGTCTGCCTGGCCCAGGGCATGATCGTCCTCGATGTCCTGATCGTCACCGTCGCTCTTCCGTCGATGCAGAGAGAACTACGGCTGTCGCCGAGCGGCCTGGAATGGGTCGTCAGCTCGTACGCCTTGGTCCTGGCGGCGCTGATTCCGTCCGGCGGCGCGCTCGGTGATCATTTCGGGCGCAAGCGCGTCTTCGTGGCCGGGATGGCGCTGTTCACGCTCGCCTCGGCCGGATGCGCGCTTTCGACCTCCGGCGGGATGCTGATCGCATTCCGGGTGATCCAGGGGATCGGTGGCGCCGTCATGTCGTCGCTGACCCTGGCGTTGATCTCCGAGGCCTATCCTCCAGACGCCAGAAGCGGCCCGATCGGGCTGTGGGCAGCGGTCAGCGGGCTAGCGGTCGCCGGCGGGAGCGTTCTCGGCGGGCTGCTGCTCGCCGTCTTCTCCTGGTCCTCGATCTTCTGGGTTAACGTCCCGATCGGGGCGATTGCCATCGCCATCGGCCTGGTCGGCGTTGCCGAGTCGAAGGAGAGCGCACCGCGCCCGCTCGATGTGCCGGGCGTGGCGCTGAGCGCCCTCGGCTTGTTCCTGATCACCCTCGCTCTGGTCTATTCGGCCGATGCCACCTGGAAGTCACCGGTCGTGGCGGGCTGCATCGCGGCGGGCGTGGTTGCCCTGGCCGCCTTCGCGACCCGGGAACACAGGACCGGGACGCCGATGGCGCCGCCAGCGTTGCTGCGGACCCGGAGCTTCGCTACCGCGTGCGGCGTATACCTGCTGTCCTATCTCGCCTTCTCTGGCTTCATCTACTACGTGACCTTGTACTTCCAGAATGTGCAGCGATGGTCCGCGCTCCACACCGGGTTGTCGTGGTTGTTGTTCTGCATCCCGTATTTCGCGGTAGCGCAGCGCCGGCATCAACTCGCCCGCTGGCTGCCAGAGGCCACGGCGATCGGCTGGGGATGCGTGATCGCGGCAGCGGGCACGCTCGGAATGAGCCAGGTGACGATCACCACCACGTTCGCTTTGCCCGCGGTCTCCTACGTCGGCGTCGGCGTCGGGTTCGGGCTGATGGTCCCGGCCGGCTCGACGGCCGCGATGGCCGAGGTACCGCCGGATTTCTCGGGCGCCGGCTCCGGGCTGTTCAATGCCTGCCGCCAGATCGGCACCGCGATGGGACTGGCGATCCTCGGCTCGATCGCGACCAGCGTGATCGTCGCCGACTGGCGCAGCCAGGTTCGCTCCTTCGCTCCGGCCACGCGGCCCAAGGCCGGCGGGCTAGCTGCCGAGGTTGCAGGCGGGCAAGTCAAGGCCGTCACCACAGCGCTAGGGCAGCATGCGCACCACGCGGCGGTCGCGTCCTATGCCCGCGGGTTCGAGGTGGCGCTGATAGCAGCCAGCGTGATCCTGCTGGCAGCTGGCGCGCTCGGATTCCTCGGACTGAGGCACCCGAGATCGTTAGCCGGTGGCCGTATTAATCGAGGGGTGACTGGAAGTACCAGAGCTGGCCCTCAGGATCGCGAGCGCCGTATTCGCGAATGCCATACGGCTGGTCCATAGGTTCCACAATGATGTCCGCTCCGACCTGGACGCTGCCGGCATAGTGGGCATCGACATCCTCGACGGCGATGACGGTCATGCTGGTCACCGCTCCCAGGGTGCGGGGCGACTGGAATGCGGCCGAACTCGCCGGATGCAGACCGATGACCTGGTCACCGGCTTGAACCTCTCGATAGCCAACGTTTCCGTCCTCACCTGTTTCAACATGGCCAGAGCTGAGTCCGGTTCGCCGCGGAGGGTGCGATCGAACATGGTCATCTCCTCTAGGACTGAGAACAACTGGGGTGCGGACGGGTTGTCCTGGCGGGCTAGTTCCGCAGCCATGGTGGTGAGCCGAGCGCATAGCCGCGT
>DASYAT010000056.1:0-35537 GCA_036501205.1 Streptosporangiaceae bacterium
CCTTCAGGTTGCGAGCGAAAGCCTGGCTGTTGAAGGCGCGGGTGAGCACGACCTGAGTGAGCGGGCGGAGGGTCAGCGCGTCTTCGGCAGTGACCAGGTGGATGGTGCCGCGCATGACCGGGATTCTGACTACCTGGCGGCTTCGGGTCAGCTCGCTGAGCTCGGCGTGGTCGAACCCGGCCAGGCGCGACCAGAGCCCGACGTAGGAAGCGTTCGGCGCCTGGGCTTGCATGCCGACTAGATGGGTGATCGCGTCTTTCGCTGGTTGGCTGGCGCGAGTGAGCAGGAGCTGGCGATCGAGCATGGCCCGGTTGAGCGCGCGATAGCTGAGAGTCTGGGCGGGCCTGGTCATGGGGTAACGGTAGGCGGTTGGCTTGGCCAGGTAAGGCGGAGTGGGTCTGCGGACGCCAGTCCGCAGACCCGCACGGCCGGCGGGTCGGGTCATTTCGGGTGGGTCCGGCTAGATTTGCCATATGGAAGTGCTGGAGATCTTCAACGGACTGCTTGAGCCCGCTGGCATGGCTGACCCCTATCCCCTCTACGCCGCCCTGCACGAGCACGGCCCGATCGTGCGCGCCAACGAGCAACTGGTGCTGGTGCCCGGCTATGAGCTGGCCAGTTCGGTGCTCAGGGACGGCGCGTTCCGCGTGCCGGACGCGGAGTTGCTCGACGAAGTTAATCCCAGCTGGCGGGATCATCCCTCGCTCGACCCGAACAGCATGCTCACGCTCAACGGCGGCCCGCACTCCCGGATCAGGAGCCTGTTCTCCAGGCAGTTCACCAAGCGGCGCGTCGCCGACCTCGAGCCGGCCGTGATCGCCCAGACCGATGCGTTGCTCGACCAGATCGCCGACCTCGGGGCGGGCGCGGCGCCGGTCGACTTCATGGAGGAGTTCGCGTTCGCCCTGCCGGTGACGGTGATCTGCGAGCTCATCGGCGTGCCGGAGAGCGAGCGCGATGAGTTCAGGCCGCTGGCCCGGTCGCTCACCGCGACCCTGGAACCTCTCATTGACGAGGCCGGGCTTGTCGAGGCTGATGCGGCCGCGCTGAAGCTGGCCGGGATGTTCGCCTCGCTGGTGGCGGAGCGGCGCGCCCGGCCCGCCGATGACCTGCTCAGCGGACTGGTCGCGATGGCCGCCGCCGACGAGGATCGGATCAGCGAGAACGAGCTGATCCAGAATCTGATCCTGTTGCTGGTGGCCGGGTTCGAGACCACGACGAATCTGCTCGGCAACGGCGTTCACCAGGTGCTGCTGAATTCTTCGGCCGGGGCTGGGGCTGGGCTACGGTCTGGGGCCGTAGAGTCGGCCGCCGCTTTTGTCGAAGAAGTGCTGAGGTTCGACTCGCCCGTGCAGTTCGCCGAGGACCGGCGCCGGAAGGTCCCGGACGAGGTCGGCGGGCACGCCGTCGGCCCGCACGACCATCTGATCGTCATGCTGGGCGCTGCGAACCACGACCCGCGCCGGTTCGCCGAGCCAGATCGATTCTGGCCTGGCCGCCCGGACCCGGGGCCGCTGAGCTTCGGGGCTGGCGCCCACTTCTGCCTTGGTGCCGCCCTGGCCAGGCTCGAAGGCACGGTCGCCTTCCCCCGCCTGTTCACCCGCTTCCCGCAACTAGCCGCCGCCGAGCCCCCGCAACGTCGAGTCAGCCTGGTCCTACGCGGCTTCGAGCACCTAAAGATCACCATCTGAGCCCCCCGTCCTGTGGACAAGCCCACTGACGTCTGGGGTCGTCAGTGGGCTTGTCCACAGATGGGTACTAGGCAATTGGCCTCGGCCTTTGCTTGAACCAGGCTGAACGCATGTCGTCTGATGCCTTGAGCTTGTGCCAGGATCTCGCTCGAACGCAGGGCTGGGTTATCTCCCGCAAAGAGGCGCTTGGCTGCGGTGCCTCGCCCACTCTCATCGACGGAATGCTTCGCTCTAAACGCTGGCTGGCGCTTCAGCGCGGTGTCTATTGCGTCAGCGTGGATCAGCCATCCAGGGACACGAGCTTGCGGGCGGCAGTTCACCGGGCCGGACCTGATGCCGCGCTCAGCCATGAGACTGCGGCGGAATTGTTCGGGCTCATGGATGAGCGTTGTCCGCTGATCCACATCACGATTCCGGAGAGTCGGCGGGTCAAGCCGATCGCGGGTCTCGTCCTGCATCGATCGGTTCGGCTGGCCGAAGCGATTCACCCTAGCCTGGAGCCACCGCGAGTTCGGCTCGAAGAAACCGTTCTTGACCTCGTCGATCGTGCGACCAGCTTTGACGCGGCGCTCGACATGTCCTGTTCGGCGTGCCAGCGCCAGCTCACGACCGTGGCCCGGCTCGTGACGACCATGAGCAAGCGGAGCAAGCTGCGATGGCGAGGTGTCCTGACTGACACTCTTGACGAGATCGGCTCGGGGGTGCATTCAGTTCTCGAATACCGGTATTTGCACCGGGTTGAGCGGCCGCACGGGCTCCCGACGGCGCTCCGTCAGGCGAGAATCGAGGCCGGAGGCCGAAGCCGTTACCTGGACAACCTGTATCGCGACTACGCCTTGTGCGTGGAGCTCGACGGACTGCAAGCACATCCCGATAAGCAACGATGGCAAGACCTGAAGCGCGTCAACGCGATCACCGAGAAGGGCATCATGGTGCTGCGTTACGGCTGGATCGACGTCGATCGTTGGCCGTGCGAGACGGCCGCGCAGATCAGTGCGGTACTGAGGCATCTTGGCTGGCGAGGGCGCGGCCGCCCGTGCGGACCGAACTGCGGGGCCATCCGTCGTGCCTGAGCTGGTCCGATGAGGACCATGTGTCGGAGCTTTTTCGGCATTGCTGCGGAAACAGTTCCGTGATCATGAATAGGTGTCCCATTTGGCATGGTTTCGATCGGAGACTTTTCATTTGACGGAGCCTTTTCCGCAGATTTGGCCCCTGGATTGCTGAAAAGTCTCCTATCAACGGAAAGTCTCCGACAGAAATCGGACAATCGTGATTCGAGTTCTTGATCACGGTGCCTTTCAGCGCGGGTTGCTGAAAAGGCTCCGTGAATCCAGTCTCGGGCTTGCCCAACTGTCTAGGCGGTGAAGGCTTTGCGGGTGGCGGTGGTGCCTTGGGCGGCCTCGGTCCAGAAGGTGTAGGTGCCTTGGTCTAGGAGTTCGCGGCCGGCGTTGATCAGGGCGTTGTAGGCGACGAAGGTGAAGGCGCCGCCGACGGAGATGCGCTTGACGCCTAGGTCGGCCAGTTCGGCGACGGCGGGGACGCCGGGTAGGGCCAGGACATTCACTGGCTTGTCGACTGAGGTGACGAGTTCGCGGAGTTCGTCGAGCTTGGTGATCTTGGGGGCGTAGAGCACGTCGGCGCCGGCTGCTGAGTAGGCCTGCAGCCGGGCGATTACGTCGGCTAGGTCGGGTTCGGCCCGCAGGTAGCCTTCGGCGCGCGCGGTGAGCACGAGGCGGACCGGGCCGGAGTGGGCGGCTTCGGCGGCGGCGGCGACGCGCTCGGTTGCCTCGGCGTGGTCGTAGAGCGGGGTGTCCTGATTGCCGGTGAAGTCCTCGATCGAGCAGCCGACCAGGCCGACCTCGATGGCCAGCCGGACCGTCTCGGCGCAGCCTGCGGGGTCGTTGGCGTAGAGATTTTCCAGGTCGGCGGAGACTGGCAGGTCCACGGCGGCGGCGATCGCGCCAGCATTGGCCAGGGCCTCGTCGCGGGTCATCGCGCCGTCGAGCTTGCCGTGGGTCGCGGCGAGTCCGTTGCTGGTGGTCGCGAGCGCGACGAAGCCGATCGAGGCCAGCAGTTTCGCCGAGCCGGCGTCCCAGGGGTTGGGGATCAGCAGCGGTGAGTCGCCGTGGTGCAGCGCGAGGAACTGGTCGGCTTTGTGCGTCTGAGTTGGCATGAGCCTGAACCTAGCGGCGCGGACTGACAATCACAGCACCCGCGAAGTTGATGTCGCAAACCCGCCGAGGCAATGCAGCGGCGGGGCCGAGCGGGGTGGTCTGGTCTGGGGTGCGAGGCTACGGCATGCGCTCATACGCTGGAAGGGTGAGGAACTCGACGTACTGGTCGGCTAGGGCTACTTCCTTGAACAGGGCGGCTGCTTCGGCGAATTGCTCCGCTGAGTAGGCCGCGCCGAGGGTTTCGGCGATCTTGGCGAGTTCTTCGTCGACGATCTGCTCGACCAGTTCGCTGGTGATCTTCGGTCCCTCGGCGAGGTGGACGTCGTTGTGCAGCCACTGCCAGACCTGGGACCGGGAGATTTCGGCCGTCGCCGCGTCCTCCATTAGGTTGAAGATCGCGACCGCGCCGGTTCCGGCCAGCCAGCTGGCCAGGTACTGCAGGCCGACGCTCACGTTGTTGCGCAGGCCGGCCTCGGTGATCGAGCCTGGCGTGCTGGCCACGTCGAGTAGCTGGGCGGGGCTGACCGACACGTCGTCGCGGCGCTTGGTCAGCTGGTTCGGGGCATCGCCGAGTACCGAGTCGAACACCTCGCGGCACACCGGGACCAAGTCGGGATGCGCCACCCACGACCCGTCGAACCCGTCTCTGGACTCCCGGGATTTGTCGTCGCGTACCTTGGCCAGTGCGACCTCGTTGACCTGCGGGTCTCGGCGGCTCGGGATGAACGCGGCCATGCCGCCCATCGCATGGGCGCCGCGGTCGTGGCAGGTCTTGACCAGCAGCTCGGTGTAGGCGCGCATGAACGGGGCCGTCATGGTCACCGCGTTGCGCTCAGGCAGCACGAAGTCGGCACCCCGGGTCCTGAACTTCTTGATGATGGAAAATAGGTAGTCCCATCTCCCCGCATTGAGACCTGAGCTGTGTTCGCGCAGCTCATAGAGGATCTCTTCCATCTCGAACGCGGCCGGGATGGTCTCGATCAGCACGGTGGCCCTGATCGTCCCGCTCGGCAGGCCGAGCGTCTCCTGGGCGATGTTGAACGCGTCGTTCCAGAGCCTGGCCTCGAGGTGGCTTTCCATCTTCGCGAGGTAGAAGTAGGGGCCCTTGCCCTTGTCCAGCTGGCGCTGGGCGCAGTGATAGAAGTACAGGCCGAAGTCGAACAGGCTGCCCGAGGCCCGCTGGCCGTCGATCATCAGGTGCTTCTCGTCCAGGTGCCAGCCTCGGGGCCGGACCACGATCGTGGCCAGCTCGTCGTCGGGGCGCAGCCGGTAGTCCTTGCCGTCGGCGCTGGTGAAGTCGATCTTCCGGTCCAGCGCGTCCCTGAGGTTGAGGTGGCCGCCGACCATGTTTTCCCAGAGCGGGGTGTTAGCGTCCTCGAAGTCGGCCAGCCAGACCTTTGCGCCTGAATTCAGCGCGTTGATCGTCATCTTCTGGTCGGTCGGCCCGGTGATCTCGACCCGGCGGTCGACCAGGCCGGGCGCCGGCGGGGCGACTCGCCAGGTGCGGTCCTGCCTGATGTGGTCGGTGTCGGGGAGGAAATCCAGGTTGTCGCCGGCGATCAGGTCGATCTGCCGGCGAGCTCGCGCGGCCAGCAGCTCGGCCCGGCGGCCGATCAGCTCGCGTTGCAGGCGTACGACCAGGCCAACCGCTTCGGGGGTCAGGATCTCGCCGAAACGGTCCTTCATCGCGCCCGTGATCTCGATGCCGTGGCCGTAGCTCATGTCGCGTGCCCTTCTGTCTCGCTAGCGGTGCTGCGCTGTGCCTATCTCACCCGCGCCGACGGCTTTAACCTTGACACATGGCGACTGGCGGTAACATCCAGGCCCGCTCAGGCGTTAATAAGGTGACGGTCGTTGCAGTGCGTGGCAACATCGAGTGACCGCTAATAAGCAGGCGGTCCAGTCCTGGATGGCAGATGACAGCAGACTTTGAGAACTATGTCGGCGAAGCCGACACCGCCGATGCCGATCTTTACGATGTCGGCCAACTTGACCTGGAGGACCGGCACTCGCTGCGCCGGGTAGCCGGTCTTTCGACCGAGCTGCAGGATGTCAGCGAAGTCGAGTACCGGACCCTGCGGCTCGAGCGCGTCGTCCTGCTTGGCGTATGGACCGAGGGAACCCAGGCCAACGCGGCAAATTCACTGCGTGAGCTGGCCCTGCTCGCCGAGACGGCGGGATCTGAGGTGCTTGATGGCCTGGTGCAGCGCCGGAGTCGGCCGGACGCCTCGACTTACGTCGGCGCGGGCAAGGCCCGCGAGCTGGCCGACCTGGTCGCCGCTACCGGTGCGGACACGGTGATCTGCGACGGCGAGCTGACGCCAGGCCAGCTCAGGCAGCTAGAGGGTGTGGTGAAGGTCAAGGTCGTCGACCGGACCGCGCTGATTCTGGACATCTTCGCCCAGCACGCCAAGAGCAAAGAGGGCAAGGCCCAGGTGGAGCTGGCCCAGATGCAGTACATGCTGCCGAGGCTGCGCGGCTGGGGTGAGTCGCTGTCCAGGCAGGCCGGTGGCCGGGTGGCCGGCGGTGGCGGGATCGGGACCAGGGGTCCTGGCGAGACCAAGATCGAGACCGACCGGCGCCGGATCAGGACCAGGATCGCGAAGCTGCGGCGCGAGATCGGTGAGATGTCGGTCGGCCGTGAGGTCAAGCGCGGCCAGCGCCGGCGGCGCGAGATTCCTTCGGTCGCGATCGCCGGCTACACCAATGCCGGCAAGTCCAGCCTGCTCAACCGGCTGACTGGGGCCCGGGTGCTGGTCGACAACTCGTTGTTCGCGACGCTCGATCCGGCGGTGCGCCGGGCCAAGCTGCCGTCGGGGACGGCGTTCACGTTGACCGACACCGTCGGCTTCGTCCGTCACCTGCCGCACCAGCTGGTAGACGCTTTCCGCTCGACGCTTGAGGAAGTGACCGACGCGGACCTGATCTTGCACGTGGTCGACAGCTCCGACGCCGACCCCAGATCCCAGATCTCGGCGGTACGCGAGGTGCTGGCCGAGATCGGCGCCCGCGAGGTTCCTGAGCTGGTCGTCTTCAACAAGTCTGACACCGCCGACCCGATCCTGCTCAAGGGGCTGCAACTGGCCGAGCCGCACTCGATCGTGGTGTCCGCTCGCACCGGCGACGGGCTGGCTGAGCTGATGGCCGAGATCGAGCGGCTGGTGCCCCGGCCGAGCACTGAGGTCCGCGTGCTGCTGCCGTATGCCCGCGGTGACCTGCTCGCCCGGGCGCATCGCGAGGGCGAGGTCGTCTCGGTCGAGCACACTGATGCGGGCACCGCGCTGACCGTGCGGGTCCAGGCCGCGCTGGCGGGCGAGCTGGACCGTTTCGTCGTGACCTCGGGGCCGGCTTAAGGCTCGCTGAGGTGCTCACCAGGCTCTGTTGGGCAAGCACTGGCTGGGTGGGCAAGCACCGGCAGCATGGTCCGCGGACGCCAGTCCGTGCACCGTGCTGGGTTGGCAGGCACCGGCAGCGTGGTCTGCGGACGCCAGTCCGCAGACCATGCTGCGCGAGTTCGTCAGGTACCACGGGTGTGGGTGATTGAGTAGTGCAATACCGGCACGCAACCGATATGGTATGTGGGTTCTCGTAGAGCGGACCGTGCAGTCACATATCGCTATCTGAGACACGGTGTGATCATGATGGACGGCAGGCCGCTCAGGCAGCGGACGCGAGCGATGCTCGGGGCCTGCCGATGATACGTCTTCTGACCAATATCGGTCGATTGTGGACTGGCACAGAAATAGTCAGCAATACCGCGATCTTGATGCAGGATGATCGGATCGCGTGGGCCGGCCCCGCGAACCAACTGCCGCCCAGTCTGCCCGGGGTCATCGATGACATCGTCGACGTCGACCAGGTCGAGAACCTTGGCGGCGCGCTTGTTACCCCTGGGCTGATTGACGCGCATACGCATCCGGTCTACGCGGGCAACCGCTGGGCCGAACTGGGGATGCGGTCCGGCGGCGCCTCGATGACCGAGATCGTGTCCGCTGGCGGCGGCTTGTCTTCGACGGTCACGGTGACCAGGGGAACTGACCCGTGGACGCTGTGCAACCACGTGCGCAACCGCATGAAGGACTGGCTGCTGAGCGGCACCACGACAATCGAGGCCAAGACCGGCTATCACCTGACCAGGGACGGCGAGCTCGCCGACGTCCGGCTTCTCCGCTCGCTTGAAGCCGAGCAGGAGATGCCGCGGGTTCACGCCACGTTTTTCGCCGCGCACGCGCTCCCGCCCGAGTACTTCGGCCGCCGTCACGACTACGTGGACGCGGTCGGCAGCTGGTGCTCGGACGCGGTCGCGGCCGGTGCCGACAGCATCGATGTGCACTGCGACGAGGGCCGGTTCAGCGAGCACGAAGCCCGCTGGCTGCTCGGAGTCGGCCGGGCGGCGGGCCTGCTGCCCCGGATCCATGCCAGCGGAGAGTCCCGCTGCGGTGCGGCCAAGCTCGCCGCCGAGATCGGCTGTGTCTCGGCCGATCTTCTCTACGGCATCGATGACGACGACGTCGCCGTGCTCGCGAAGGCAAACGTGACCGCCGTGGTGTGTCCGGCGAACATCGCCGAGAGCGGTCGCACCCCGCCGGTCAGGGCGTTGCTCGACCGCGGCGCCAATGTGGCGCTCGGCTCAGGGCATTCGCCGGGCACGAACGGCATTACCTCGATGCCGCTGGTGATCACGCTGGCCATCGCCAACTTCGGCATGAGCGTGACTGAGGCGCTCAGGGCGGCCACCGTCGGCGGCGCTCAGTCGCTGCGTACGCCCGACCGAGGCGCGATGGGACGTGGTCGGCTGGCCGACATCGTGGCGTGGGACGCTGACCACGAGGGCGCGTTCGCGTGGTCGCACGGCCTGCGTCCGTATCGGGTATGGCTCGGCGGCGAGCCGGTCTCGCTGTAGCTCGTCTAGCGCGCCCGCGGTGATCGGTCCAGGCCCGACTGGATACTGGAGCGTCGGCCAGATGTGGGATGCTGCGGGGCATGGCCGTGCGAGAAGAGGCAGCAGTAGTCACGCTGATCGTGGGGGAAGAGGAGTTGCTCGTCGAGCGGGCCGTGAAGAGCGTGCGCGCGACCGCTGCCGGTAATGACCCGGATGTGCACGATATCCGGGGCGCAGACCTCGGCGCGGGGGAGCTTTCGCTGCTCGTGGCGCCTTCGCTGTTCGGAGGTCAGAACCTGGTGATCGTGAGCGGGGCGCACGAGTCGGCGGCGGCGGTGGCGACGGAGATCGGGGAGCTGGCGGCGGCTATGCCGCCGGATACCACGCTGGTGGTGACGCACTCGGGAGGTGCGAAGAATAAGGCGCTGCTCGCGGCGATGACCAAGGCTGGGGCCAGGCGGATCGACTGTCGGACGGTCAAGAAGTTCGGCGAGCGGATGGATTTCTTGCGGGGCGAGTTCGCGCGGACGGGCCGCAAGGCCGATGACAGCGGGCTGCGGGCGCTGCTAGATGCCGTCGGCAATGATCTGCGGGACCTCGCCGCCGCGTGCGACCAGCTGGCTTCCGATACGACTGGGGTGATCAGCGCCCAGGTTGTGGGGCGGTACTGGCGCGGCCGGGCCGAGGCGACCGGGTTCAGCGTGGCGGACCGGGTGCTCGAGGGGAATCTAGCTCAGGCGCTGGCCCAGCTGAGGTGGGCGCTGGCGGTGGGCACGGCACCGGTGCTGATCACCAGCGCCGTCGCGCGCGGAATCAGGACGCTCGGGCAGGTCGGCTCGGCCCGGGCCAAGAGCGGGCCCGCGCTGATGTCCGAGCTGGGGATGCCGTCGTGGATGATCGACAAGGCGAAGCAGCAGTTGCGCGGCTGGACGCCCAACGGGCTAGCGCGAGCGCACTCGGCCGTCGCGCTGGCTGACGCCCAGGTCAAGGGTGAGGCTGTGAACGCGGGATACGCGCTGGAGCGGATGCTGCGCGTAGTAGTCGAATGCCGTTCACAAGGCTGACGGTCGCAAGCTGGACGGGACTAAACGGCGGCCGGATCGGTAGCGCGGCCGCCGGGTCGTTCAGCTGCGATTAGCCCTGGTCGAGGGTGGCGAAGCGCTTGGCGAGAGCGGACTTGCGGTTCGCGGCCTGATTCTTGTGAATGATGCCCTTGCTCGCGGCCTTGTCCAGCTTGACGTAGGCGGCGTGCAACGCCTCGTTCGCCTTGTCGCCGTCGCCGCCGTCGGCAGCCTCGCGGAAGTTGCGCACAGCCGTCTTCAATGATGACTTGACGGCCTTGTTGCGCTGCCTGGCCTTCTCGTTCTGCTTGTTGCGCTTGATCTGGGACTTAATGTTCGCCACGCGAAAGCCTCGCTAGAGTCGGTTTGCCTTGGTCGCGACGCCGTGCCCCGCTCGCGCCCAGAGGACGGGCAGGCACGCAGACGACCGAAGAGTAAGGATAACCGGGGTGAGCCGGAGAACCAAACCAATCGGCGACTGCGAGCCTCCTCTTCAAGCCGTAGAAAGCTTCTGACAAGGCGCAGCAGTGGCTAGCGTCGACCTCGTAAGCGTGGGCTGGTAACGCAGCGCTCGTACAGCAGAACCTGATTGAGCGGATATTGCCAGGCCTGTCGCAGGCAGAAGGCGTCCTGGGCGTTCGGACGGCCGTAATGCCGGCTCGGGACACCAGCCGGGAACGTCACAATCCAGACCCGTTGAATGCGAGTTAGCCGGAACCAGAGCGTCGGCTGATTCACGTTGAGTCCGTAGAGCGAATCGCGGGCAGCGGGCGAGGTGTCCAGGCCCACATCCCGCACCCGCCTGAAGCTAGCCGGGTAGCCGTCGGTGATCAAGCGCTTGGCGATGTCGGGAAACACGACCGCGTCACCTGGCCGACCCTGAGCCCCGATCAGCCGAGCCGCTGCCCGGAGGTCATCACGGCTCGTCGCTGGCCTGGCGATCGCCTGGCTGGCGGCGGCACCAATGATGAGCGCTGCCACTACCGCCGCGCTCGCATACCTCGGCAGCCGGGCCGCCATCGCGACAACCAGCAGTGCGGCTCCTGGCAGGCAGAACAGCAGGTAGCGCGGCTCCCAGATGCCAGAGCCGGGCGCCACCGAGGACTGCCCGGGACTTCGCGCGATCGTGATCTGCGACGCGATCAGCAATAAAAGCACCGGTGCGACCAGCCACGGTGCGCAGAGCCTGATCAGAGGGGCTGCCCCGAATACCGCCGGCGCCTGACTGCCTGCGGGCTCGTCCTCATTGTCACCGGCAGTCGCCAGCACAAAAGCTAGCGCCGAGATGATCCCGAGCACCGCGACGATCGGCAAGACGAGCGCCAACTGCGGGCGGTGCTCCCAGCCCACCTGGCTGACCTGCCCGGAGGCGATCCAGGCTACTGGCGCTACCACGATCACGGCCGCGGCCAGGCTCAGGAGGTATGCTCGCAGCCTGTCCCTGGTCACCGGACTGACGAGCAAGGTAACTGCGTGGGCCACGGCAATGAGCAGCGCGAAGACGTTCATCAGGCCGCAGGCCGCCAGGGCCGCCAGGTACCAGACGGAGTTCGCGCGGCGGCCGTCCTGCATGAAAAGGATGAACCGATAAGACGCCAGGGCGGCCAGGAAGGTCGCTAGCGCGAACCGCCGGGCGTCTTGCGCGTACTCGGTCGTCAGCCCGAACAGGGCAAAGAGCAGACCCGCGGCCGGACCTACCCAGTTTCGCCCCAGCTTCGTGCCGATCATCACGATAAGCACGGCGGTACCGGCCGTGGCCAGCACGCTCGGCGCTCGCACGATGGCCGCCGACTGACCGAGCCTCACCACCAGATGCATGATCAGGTAGTAAGCCCCGTGCACGGCGTCGATATGGCGAAGGACGGCGAGCATCGCGCCGAACGGTCGCCGGATGGCGGACATCGTCGCGGCTTCGTCCTGGGTGAACGACAGGCGCGATATCTGCCAGGCGTCGAGCACCAAGGTGATGGCGCCCAGGATCCAGGGTGCCAGCCTCCAGGGATCGCGAGGTTCGCGCCAGGCAGGCCACATTCGCGCGATCGATGATGCGCGGGTAGCTTTAGCAGTAGTCGCCGAGGCTAAGGTGCTTTCCTGCATTGACCGCGCCACTCCCGCCCGAGCGAGTCTTGGTTCAAGGACCGACGCGGTCCAGGCTCCGATTTGATGACGCGCGGCTATCGGCCAGCCGGCCGTGCCGATGGCGGCGTCGTTAGCCTAGCCGTCCGGCCCGGGTGCGGCGTCCAGGCGCGCGGGCAAGGCACGGCCTCAGGCATGCGAACATAGACGGCGACGATGTCCTACCTGCGACAGCACTGACCGACTGGAAGACTGTGGCGCCAATGTCCAACCCGGCCGACTCGGCCGCTCCAACCGAGCCGCTGCCGCGCCAGAAGGCGCGGACGGGCCTAGCCGTGCTGCCTGAGCCTTCCCGCACCGATCAGTCGGTGATCAGGAACTTTTGCATCATCGCGCACATCGACCACGGCAAGTCGACGCTTGCCGACCGGATGCTCCAGTTGACCGGTGTGGTCGAGGGCCGGCAGATGCGGGCGCAGTACCTGGACCGGATGGACATCGAGCGCGAGCGCGGCATCACGATCAAGAGTCAGGCGGTCCGGCTGCCGTGGCGGGGCGCCGATGGCGGGAACTACGTACTGAATCTGATCGACACCCCCGGGCACGTCGACTTCTCCTACGAGGTGTCCAGGTCGCTGGCCGCCTGCGAGGGCGCGATCCTGCTGGTCGACGCGGCCCAGGGGATCGAAGCCCAGACGCTGGCCAACCTGTACCTGGCGCTCGACGCCGACCTGCACCTGATCCCGGTGCTCAACAAGATCGACCTGCCGGCCGCCCAGCCGGAAAAGTACGCGGAAGAACTCGCCAAGATCATCGGCTGCGAGGCCACGGACGTGCTCAGGGTCTCGGCCAAGACCGGCGAGGGGGTGGCGGATCTGCTGCACGCCGTCGTCGCCCAGGTGCCGCCCCCGGCCGGCGACCTCGACGCGCCCGCGCGGGCACTGATCTTCGACTCGGTCTACGACACCTACCGGGGCGTGGTCACCTACGTGCGGATGATGGACGGCCGGCTGTCCCACCGGGAGCGGACGCTGATGCTGTCGACCAGGGCGGTGCACGAGACGCTCGAGGTCGGGGTGATCTCGCCGGAGCCGGTGCCATCGGACGGGATCGCGGCCGGCGAGGTGGGCTATCTGATCACCGGCGTCAAGGACGTCCGGCAAGCTCGCGTCGGCGACACGGTGACCAGCGCCAGCCGCCCCGCCAGCGAGCCACTGGCCGGCTACGCCCATCCGAAGCCGATGGTGTTCTCCGGCCTGTATCCGGTCGACGGCGATCAGTACCCGGACCTGCGGGACGCGCTGGACAAGCTGCGCCTGAACGACGCCTCGCTGGTTTACGAGCCGGAGACGTCGACCGCGCTCGGGTTCGGGTTCCGGTGCGGTTTCCTCGGGCTGCTGCACATGGAGATCATCAGAGAGCGGCTTGAGCGCGAGTTTGACCTGTCGCTGATCTCGACCGCTCCGAACGTGGTCTACCGGGTGGTCATGGATTCGGGTGCCGAGATCGTCGTCACGAACCCGAGTGAGTTCCCGAGCGGGCCCGGCGGCGTGCCGACCAAGGACGGCGTGATCGCGGCGGGCAAGATCGCGGATGTATTCGAGCCGGTCGTGCGGGCCACCGTGCTGGCACCCTCGGATTACATCGGCGCGATCATGGAGCTGTGCCAAGGTCGGCGGGGCGTGCTCATCGGCATGGAGTACCTGTCGGAAGACCGGGTCGAGATCCGGTACACGATGCCGCTCGGCGAGATCATCTTCGGTTTCTTCGACCAGCTCAAGTCCAAGACGCGCGGCTACGCATCGCTCGACTACGAGCCCGCCGGGGAGATGGAAGCCGACCTGGTCAAGGTCGACATCTTGCTGCAGGGCCAGCCGGTCGACGCGTTCAGCCAGATCGTGCACACCGACAAATCCCGCGAATACGGCCTGGGAATGACCGCCCGGCTGAAGGAACTCATCCCGAGGCAGCAATTCGAGGTGCCGATCCAGGCCGCTATCGGAGCGCGCATCATTGCCAGGGAAAACATCAGGGCGTTGCGCAAGGACGTGCTGGCGAAGTGCTACGGCGGCGACATCACCCGGAAGAGAAAACTGCTTGAGAAGCAGAAAGAAGGCAAGAAGCGGATGAAGACGATAGGCCGGGTCGAAGTGCCCCAGGAGGCCTTCGTCGCCGCCCTCTCGGCCGATCAAACGCCCGAGAAGAGCCGGTAACCGAGAGCGGGTGTCGCCAGCCGCGGTGTCGCAAACTGCGGTGTCGCCAACGGCGGTGGGGAGGACTCAGCCGCCGTCGCCGCAGTCGCCGTTGCAGTTTTCGAAATGCACGCCGTGATGGAAGGCGAAGTACAGCGCGATCGCGATCCCGATGAACGTGATCCCGAGCCGGATGATCCGGCCGACCGTGAGGCCCCGGCGCCGCCGACTCGACCGGTCGACGGCGCCACCGAGTAGCCCGGAGTTCACCAGCCCGCCGAGGCCTTGCACCTTGGCGTTGTTGATCATGTTGCCGATGATGTCGCCCGGCTGGTTCGGGTTCTGGTAGCCGTACTGATTGCCGAAGCCCTGATTGCTGAAACCCTGGTTACCGAATCCTTGATTGCCGAGGCCCTGGTTGCCGAAGTCAGGCCCAGCGCCAAAGTTGGGGCCGGCGCCGAAGCCCTGCTGGCCGCCGAACTGGTTCTGGCCACCGAGGCCCTGCGCCCCCAGATTGGGCTGGTTGCCGCCCTGGTTCAGAGCATTCTGAAACGGGGAGCCGGCTCCTGGCTGCTGGCCGATCGGGTTTCCTGGCCCAGGGTTGGCCGCATGGCCCAGATCGGCGCCGGACTGGAAGCCCAGCGGACCCTGGGTGCCGAGTCCCGAGGCCGGCGCCGCGCCGCCGAACCCACTGGCCTGCTGGAAACCCTGGCCCCCGGTCTGGCTGGCGGGGCCGCCGCCGGTCAGGTCCGCGGTCAAGGACCCGAGCTGGCCGTAGGTCTGGGCTGAGTAGATCGCATTGTGACGGCGGTTGAACTCGTCCTGGCCGAGCTGGCCCTGCGACAGAGCGGACTGGAGCATGGATCTGGCCCGGTCGCGATCGGCGTCCGATGCCGGAATACCGCCGAAATCATAATTAGTCATGACCCTTGCCCTGCCCGCTTCTGGCCTGTCGGTTATGCCGAGATCAGCCTAGTTGAAGCGGCGGCATCCGACAGTGGTCCGGACGCGGGCGGACCAGTGTCGAGACTAGGTAGAGACTGTGGCGAGACTACTGGTTGGGGAACTGATTCGGGTTGACGTTGATGTGGTTGTGCGTGACCGCGACGCCGACCGCGATGACGATGATCACGAAGATGATGCCGAGCACGAGTCCGATGTAGCCGAGGATCAAGCCCGCCAGCGCCATGCCGTCGCCCTGCTCGCCGCTCACTTTGATCTGCCTGCGCGCGATGTGGCCCATGATGATCGCCGGGATGCCGGTCACGATCCAGAACCCGAGGAACTGAGTCAGGCCGCAGACTAGCGACGCGATAGCGAGTCCGTTGGTCGGGGCGTAGCTCGCTACCTGGTAGCCGCCATAATTCTGGGCCGGAGCGTAGGACTGGCCTGGCGGAGCGTAGGACTGGCCAGGGGCAGCATAGGACTGACCGGGGGGAGCGTAGGACTGGCCGGGGTAGGCGCCAGGCGCAGGGCTGGCCGGCATCGCGCCGGGCAGATCGGCGGTCAATGAAGCCAGCTGGTCGTAGGTCTGGGCATTCATCAGCGCGTTAGTGCGGGAATCAAATTCGCCCCAGGACAGCCTGCCCTGTGCGTGCGCGTCGGCGAGCACGGTCCTGACTCGCTCGCGATCGGCGTCGGTGGCCCGGACGTAGCCGTAGCCGTAGCCCCCATCTGTCATTTCTCATCCCGTTCTCGCGCCCCAGTAGTTGGAGCCAGCCTAACCGCAATGCGCAACAACAGGAGACGGTCAGCCGACGCTCATTGCCTGATAACTGCGACTCTCCTGATAACTGCGACGCGTCAGCTGCTGCCTATAGCCAGGCCGAGCACCACGAGCAGCAGCGGGATCACGACGCCGAGATAGCCGAGCACCAGGCCGGCCACCGCCATCCCGTCGCCCTGCTCGCCGTTCCGGCGGATCTGGGCGCGCGCGACGTGCCCGCAGATGACCGCGATCAGCGCGCCGAAGAAGGGCAGCAGGAACTGGGCGCACCCGAACCCGAGCGACACCCCGGCCAGGGCGTTGGTGCGCGAGCGGATCCCGATCTGCTGCGGGTACTGGGGCTGATAGGGCACCGGGCGGCGCAGGTCGACGGTGAGCGCGGAGAGCTGGTCGTAGGTCTTGGCCTCGATCAGCGCCGATGACCTGGTGTCGAACTCGTCCCAGGTCAGCCGGCCATCGGCGTAGGCGGACTGGAGCACGGAGTGCACTTTGTCGCGGTCCGCATCGGTCGCCCGCATGGGCCCGTAGTAACTGCTAGGTGCCATCTATGCCCGCCCCGGTCCGCGTCCTGCGCTCGGCGACAAACCCATTTCCAGCGTATCTCCTGCGTCGACTAGCCTGCGGACATGGCGAACGCTCGAATCATCTCGGTCAACACCGGCCCGATCAGGGACTTTCCCGGTGGCCCCCCGGCCCAAAGCGCGATCGACAAGCGCAGCGTCAACGGCCGCGTGTTCGCCGGGAAGCTCGGCCTGGCTGGTGATCAGCAGGCCGACACCGACCACCATGGCGGCTTTGAGCAGGCGATCTACTCCTACGCCAGGGAAGACCTGGACTGGTGGACCGAGCAGGCGGGCCGGGAGCTGCGGAACGGGGAGTTTGGCGAGAACCTGACTACGTCTGGACTGGAGGTCAGCGGCGCCTGCATCGGCGAGATCTGGCAGCTTGGCGCGGACGTGATCGTCCAGGTCACCTCGCCGCGAATCCCGTGCGCCACGTTCCAGACCTGGACCGGCGAGCGGCACTGGGTCAAGCGGTTCGCGGCCGCCGGGAAACCCGGCGCCTACCTGCGGGTGCTGGCCGAGGGCGAGATCGGGCCGGGCGATCCGATCGAGGTACTCAGCCGGCCGGACACCAAGGTCACGGTCGCCGAGTCCATGCGGGCGTACTACGGCGATCCCGAGCTGATGACCGTGCTGCTCACCGTGGAGGGTCGCGGCGCGAAGTGGGATGAGATCGGCGAGCACGTGCTCGGCCGGGTCGGCGCCGGACGCCGGGCCTGACGAGAGAGTCACAGTTCTTCGTGCCTGGGATTCCGCCCGACGGCGAACCGATGCCCAGCGATGGACGGCTCGCGGTCGCCGACCTCGATTCAGAGCTTCGCAAACCTTTCGGAATATATGTACATGTGCCCTTTTGCGTGACTCGGTGTGGCTACTGTGACTTCAACACCTACACCGCCGCCGAGCTAGGGGGCGGTGCGTCCAGGGAGAGTTACGCGGCGCTGGCGATCGAGGAAGTCAGGTTCGCGCGCCGGGTGCTAGGCGCGGCCGCAGCGCCGGTTAGCACCGTGTTCTTCGGCGGCGGCACGCCGACGTTGCTGCCGCCGGGCGAGCTGGGCTCGATCCTGCGCGCGATCGAGGATGAGTTCGGGCTCGCGCCGGGGGCCGAGGTGACCACCGAGGCTAATCCGGACAGCGTGGATCAGCGGGCGCTTGGTGAGCTTCTGGCGTCCGGATTCAACCGGATCTCGCTCGGGATGCAAAGTTCGGTCGGTCATGTGCTGAGCGTCCTTGACCGGTCGCATACGCCCGGTCGGGCCCAGGAGTGCGTGGGCTGGGCCCGAGCCGAAGGATTCTCCCGCGTCAGCCTGGACCTGATCTACGGGACGCCGGGGGAGAGCGCGGCCGACTGGGAGCAGTCCGTGCGCAGCGCGCTGGAGGCGGGGCCCGACCACATCTCGGCGTACGCGCTGATCGTCGAGGAAGGTACCAGGCTGGCGGCCAGGATCCGCCGGGGTGAGCTGGCGGCGCCGGATGATGATGAGCTGGCCGATCGTTACGTTGCCGCCGATGAGATCTTCACGGCCGCCGGGCTGAAGTGGTACGAGGTCTCGAACTGGGCTGCGGGAGAGGCCAGCGCCTGCCGGCACAACTTGCTGTACTGGACCGACGGGAACTGGTGGGGAGTCGGGCCAGGCGCGCACAGTCACGTGGGCGGCACCCGGTGGTGGAACCTGCGGCATCCGGCTGCCTACGCGGGCCGGATCGCGGCCGGGCGCAGTCCAGGGCAGGCTCGGGAGCTGCTGACCGACGGCGAGCGTCGAACCGAGCGGATCATGCTGACTACGCGGCTGGCTTCTGGCTGCACGGTGGGTGAGCTCGGGCCGGGCGGATTGCGGGCGGCGTCGGCGGCGGTCGCGGACGGTCTGGCCGACGGCGAGGCGCTGCGGTCAGGTCGGGTGGTGCTGACCCGGCGCGGGCGACTGCTCGCTGACGCGGTGATCAGGGACCTGATCGATTAGCGGTCCTGGGCTTGAGCAGGGCGGCGCACAGGCAGGCCGGAATCGGATAGAACCGGCCGCGGCCGGCGGCGATCGCGGCCGCGATCAGATAGCCGAGGGTGACGAGCCAGGCGAACATCGCGCCGGTGATCGCTACCCGAAGGCCCAGGTACACCGAGTCCAGGGCAAGCAAGCCGCCGATGATGGCGGCGCAGAGGCCGTAAAGCGCGGTCGTTATCGCGGCGTTGGCCGCCTGGGCCAGGTGAGTCCGCAGGAAGCCGGAATTCCTCCGGACGAGGAGGTAGATCGCTAGCGGCGGCAGGAAACTGATGCACCCGGCGGCGAGATAACCGCAGATGGCCGCTGATCTGGCGAGGAAGCCGGCTGAGGCATCCCGAAAGCCGGAGCCCAAAGCGTGACTACCTTGTGCTGTCAAAACGCTACCCATAGTGAGCTACGTTAGCTGGCCGCGAAACGAGGTAGGTTCCACCCGGTGACTTCGCCTGGGCTGTCCAAGTATCGTTCGGCCATAGACTTGGCACTCGGGATGAGCGAGTGCCAGGGGAGGTGAACGCGTGCTAGATGACAGGAAACTGGCGGTCCTGCGGGCCATCGTCGAGGACTATGTCTCCACCAACGAGCCGGTCGGCTCACGGTCCTTGGTAGACAAGCACAACCTCGATGTGTCCCCGGCCACGATTCGCAACGACATGGCGGTGCTCGAAGAGCAGGGCTACATTGTCCAGCCGCACACCAGTGCCGGACGGATTCCCACCGACAAGGGCTACCGGCTGTTCGTCGACCGGCTGTCCGGAATCAAGCCCTTCACCCGGGCCGAGCGCCGCGCGATCGAGACGTTCCTCAACGGCGCCTACGATCTCGACGACGTGGTGATGCGGACGGTGCGGCTGCTAGCCCAGCTGACCAGGCAGGTCGCGGTCGTGCAGTACCCGTCCCTGAGCAAGTCCTCGATCCGGCACGTCGAGCTGGTGCCGCTGAACGAGAGCCGGCTGCTGCTGGTGCTGATCACCGACACCGGCCGGGTCGAGCAGCGCGTGGTTGAGCTGCCGGGCAGCGTCGATGAGGATTCGATCATGCAGTTGCGGGCCGTGCTCAATGCCTGCCTGGATGGCCGCAAGCTCACCGATGTCGCCACGATCGTGGCCGAACTTCCCGCCCGGGTCGAGCCGAGGGAACGGGCTAACGCGGCGGCGGTGTTCTCTGTCATCCTGGAGACACTTGTCGCCCGGCATGAGGAGAAGATCGTGGTCGGCGGTGCATCGAACCTCACTCCGGCCGACTTCTCGAGAGGCCTGCGAGAGGTTCTTGAGGCCCTGGAAGAACAGGTCGTCCTCATGCGATTGCTGGGCGAGTTTGATGATCAGTCAGCGGTGACGGTCAAGATCGGTGCGGAGAATGATGTGTCAGGCCTGCGCAGCACGTCGGTGGTAGCGGCTGGCTACGGCTCGGGTGACCGGCCGCTGGCCAAGCTCGGCGTGGTGGGCCCGACCAGAATGGACTATCCAACAGCGATGGGAGCAGTACGCGCGGTGGCACGGTACACGGGCCAGATCCTGGCGGAGTCGTAGGAGTGAGCGTGGCAACCGACTACTACGCCGCCCTTGGCGTGGGCAAGGACGCGAATGCCGACGAGATCAAGAAGGCCTACCGGCGGCTGGCCAGGGAACTGCACCCGGACGTCAATCCTGATCCGGTGACGCAGGAGCGGTTCAAGGAGATCACCCAGGCCTACGAGGTGCTCTCCGACCCTGAGAAGCGGCAGATGTACGACCTCGGCGCCGACCCGTTCGCGCCGGCTGGCGCGGGCGGCTTCGGCACGGCCGGCTTCCCGTTCAGCGACATCATGGATGCGTTCTTCGGCGGCGGCGCCGCGACGCGCGGGCCGCGGACCAGGGCGCGCCGGGGCCGGAACGCGACGATCAGGGTCGAGCTCGACCTATCCGAGTGCGTGTTCGGCGCTACCCGCGATCTGACCGTGGACACCGCCGTGGTCTGCCCGACCTGCTCCGGCGAGGGCAGCGCGCCCGGCAGTCATCCGACCACCTGCGACGTGTGCAACGGCCGTGGTGAGGTCAGCCAGGTCACCAGGTCGTTCCTCGGCCAGGTGATGACCTCGCGGCCATGTCCCGGCTGCGGCGGGTTCGGCACCGTGATCCGCCGGCCTTGCCCGGAGTGCGACGGCGACGGCCGGGTCAGGACCAGGCGCACGGTCAAGGTTCGCATTCCGGCCGGGGTCGAGGACGGTACCCACATCCAGCTGGCCGGTGAGGGCGAGGTCGGTCCCGGTGGCGGTCCGCCCGGAGACCTGTTCCTGGAGATCGTCCAGCGGCCGCACGCGATCTTCGAGCGGAGCGGTGACGATCTGCACTGCACGCTGACGATCCCGATGACGGCGGCCGCGCTTGGCGCGATGCTGCCGATACAGACGCTGGACGGCCCAGCCAACATCGACATTCGCCCGGGGACCCAGTCCGGCTCGGCGATCCCGCTGTTCGGCCAGGGCTCGTCGCACCTGCACGGGCCTGGACGCGGTGACCTGGTGATTCATGTGACGGTGGAGACGCCGACCAAAATGGAGCCCGAGCAGGAGGAGCTGGTTAGGCAGTTGGCCAGGCTGCGGAGCGAGGAGTCGCCGCCCGGCCGGTTCGCGCCCGGAGAACAGGGTTTTTTTTCTAGGCTCCGAGACGCGTTCAACGGTCGCTGACAGGAGCATGCGCTGACGCCACCGGTTTTTGTCTGCGACCGCGCGAGCCTGGAGGCTGACCGGATCACGCTGACCGGGCCTGAAGGTCGGCACGCGACGGTCGTGCGTCGGCTCGCGCCCGGCGAGCTGGTTGATCTCACCGATGGTGACGGCCTGCTCGCGCACTGCGTGGTGGTCGCGGTGCGGACGGGTGAGCTGGAGCTTGCCGTCCGGGCCCGGCGGCTTGAGCCGGTGCCGCGCTGCCGGGTCGTGGTCGTGCAGGCGATCTTGAAGGGCGACCGCGGTGAGCTGGCCGTGGAGCTGATGACCGAGGTCGGGATCGACGTGATCGTGCCCTGGGCGGCGCAGCGGTGCGTGACCAGGTGGGCTCCCGATCGGGCCGGTAAGGCGCTGGCCCGGCTGCGGTCTACGGCGCGCGAGGCGGCCAAGCAGTCGCGCCGGGCCCGGTTTCCTGAGGTGACCGACCAGGCTGGGCTGGGAGAAGTGGCTGCGCTCGTGAGCCAGGCCCGGCTGGCGCTGCTGCTCGATCCCGGTGCCGAACGTCGACTTATCGACGTTGTGCCATCGCCCGGGGAGGGCCGGGGCCGGGGCGGCGGCGGGGGCGAAGGTGACCTAGTTGCCGGCGACGTCGTGCTGATCGTCGGCCCTGAAGGCGGCGTCAGCGAGACCGAGACCGACCGGCTCATGCAGGCCGGAGCCGTCCCGGCCAGGCTCGGCCCTTCAGTTCTGCGCGCGTCCACGGCCGGCGCCATAGCCGGAGCCCTGGCACTCAACGCCGTGGGCCGCTGGCACTAAGCCGCAACCGCCCTGGCCCCGGTCCAGGCCCTGGCCCCGGTCCAGGCCCGGGCTCCAGCTATGGACAAGGAACCGGCGGCACAGTCGGGTTAATGGTCGGCGTCGGCTCCGGCCCGCCAACCGTCGGCGAGGCCGTCGGCACCGGAGTACCCAGCGGGTTCGGCGACGGGCTCACCGTCGTGCCGCCCACCAGCGTCGCCCTGACCACCTCGGCCCGGAACTGCCGCCCAGACTCCGACGACGACCAGCCCCGGCCCCGGCCTCGGCTGATCAATACCTTGCCAGTAGCCTCCGGGCTCGCTGCGGATGCCGGTGCCATGGCCGCCGATCCCGGCGTGGGCTGCGACGGCTGCGAACCGGACCCGGAGCTGGGCGCCGAACCAGGTGTCGGAGAACTCGTAGAAGACTCGTCCGGCGCCGGCGAGGTCGAGTCAGTTCCGGTCGGCGTGGTCGGCGTCGGGCTAGCGCTCAACGAGGGCGTGCCGGTGGTCGACGGCGTACCGCTCGGTGCCGTGCTCGGCGAACCAGGCGGCGAGCAACTCGGCGTCCCTGTCGGCGGTGCCCCGCCGCCGCCGCCCTTGCCGCCAGGCTGTCCCGAGGGGCCGGCCGAGCCACTGCCCGACGGCGTGAACCCCGGCGAGTGTGATTTCTTCGGGTGCTGCGTCCTGGTCGGGGCCGGCGGCTTGACCGACCCGCCGGTACCGCCGTTCGGCGCGATCGCGGCCGGCAGCGCGGCCACCGCCCACGACGCCGCGGTCACTACGAACAGGCCAGTGCTGACCGCCGCCGCGGGCCGCAGCCAGCCAAACCACCCGGCCCGGTTCGGGTCGGGCCGGAACCGGTCAGCGACCGCGGCAACCACGGCGGGCAGCCAGCCTCGGGGCGGCAGCAAGGATCGCCACCACGGCTCGCCCGCGGCTCGCCCGCCAAAGCGCCACTGTGCCCGCTTGGTCTGGCCTGCGACGATCTTGGCGCGGATCCTGGCCAGCCCGTCGTCACCCGGCTCAACCGACTCCGCCGCCGCGAACAGGGCGGTACGCAGCGCATTGTCCTGCTCGGCGCTGACAAGCCGGGGCCCTGAAGAACGACGTCGCCTGATCATGCGTCACGCTCCAGCACCGTGCGGAGCGCGGACATCGCGCGGGAGGTGTGACTCTTCACCGCGCCTCTGGTAATGCCCATCGCGGAGGCAATCTGCGCCTCCGACAGGTCGGCATAAAAGCGCAGGACGACTACCTCGCGCTGACGGACCGGCAGATCCCGCAACGCGGCGACCACGGCCGACCGCTCGAACAGCGCCAGCGCACCGTGCTCGGCGCTCGGCATGTCAGGGGCCGGCTTAGGAGCGTTGCGGTCGACGACGACGCGATGCCTGAGCACGGAACGTGACCGATTCATTACCGCAGCCCGCAGGTAGGCGAGTGTCTTCTCATTGTCACGCAGCCGGTGCAAGCCGGCATGAAGCGCGACGAACGAGTCCTGCACAACTTCCTCCGCGGTAGCCACATCGTGAACGAGTAGCGCTGCCAAACGGACAAGGGGCCGGTAGTGCGCACAGTAGAGATCAGTGATCGCGGTATCGGCGTCCGTAAAGCTGACGTTGTGAGCCGTCGTCTCTGCGTGTCCCGGCAACTGGTGCGACGATCCCAGGTACGGCGCGGAGAGCGATTGGCCAGGGACCTGGCCCAGTGCTGGTCCAGCCACGAGGGTTTCGGTCACCTTGTTTTGACGCGCGGGGGGCTCGTTTGGTTTACGCACTGTCATCACAAGATGTGAGGCGGAGGCCGAGCGTACCGTCTCGCCTCACGATCCACCGCTCCAAGGTCCGTCTGCCCACGCGGGTCTTTTGTCCAGTGCCGCGAGCTTCCCATAGCCGCCCATGACCGATATCTCACCGCGCGCACTGCCGGGGTGTTTGCTGGGCAGAGGGTTAGCCGTGGTGCCACCATATATGTCGGCAGTGGCGATGGCGAAGCGCACGTTAGGATCGGCCCGTGCCCGATTGCCTATTCTGCGGAATCGCGTCCGGCGAGGTGCCGGTGACGCTTGTGCTGGAAAGCGCTCGCACGCTCGCATTCCGCGACATAAATCCGCAGGCGCCGATTCATGTGCTGGTGATTCCGCGCGATCACCACCTCGACTTGGCCGCCGTGGCCGCCGACGAGGGACTGCTCGCCGAGATCGCGACCCAGGCGCATCAGGTGGCAGTGGCTGAAGGCGTCGCCGATACCGGATACCGTGTGGTCTTCAACACTGGCGGACACGCGGGCCAGACCGTACACCACGTGCACGCGCATGTCCTTGGCGGCCGGCCGATGTCGTGGCCGCCGGGCTGAGGCGGGAGTAAGTGAAGAAACAACCGAATGATCACGGCTCAGGCGAACCAGATACGAGTGGCGCCACGTCGCTACGGATCGTCATTCCCGAGCCGCATTCGATGGTCAGCCTGCTCGGCTCACGCGATGAACTGCTGCAAGTCATCGAGGATGCCTTCGACTCCGATATCCACGTGCGCGGTAATGAGATCACCGTCACCGGATCGGCCAGCGAGGCGGCTGTCATCTCCGAACTGTTCGATGAGCTGACCAGGCTGCTGGCCAGCGGCACCGAGGTAACCGCCGACGTGGTCGAACGCAGCGTCGACATGCTCCGCCGCAAATCAGGCGCGCGGCCGGCCGAGGTGCTCACGATCGACATCCTGTCCTCGCGAGGCCGCACGATCCGGCCGAAGACCCTGAACCAGAAGCGTTACGTGGACGCGATCGACAACCACACGATCGTGTTCGCGATCGGCCCGGCCGGCACCGGCAAGACCTACCTGGCGATGGCCAAGGCCGTCAAGGCACTGCAGGCCAAGGAGGTCAACCGGATCATCTTGACCAGGCCAGCGGTCGAGGCCGGCGAGCGGCTCGGGTTCCTGCCCGGCACCCTGTACGAGAAGATCGACCCGTACCTGCGCCCGCTCTACGACGCCCTGCACGACATGGTCGACCCGGACTCGATCCCGCGCCTGCTGACCGCCGGCACGATCGAGATCGCCCCGCTCGCCTACATGCGCGGCCGGTCGCTGAACGACTCCTTCATCATCCTGGACGAGGCCCAGAACACCTCGGCCGAGCAGATGAAGATGTTCCTGACCAGGCTCGGCTTCGGCTCCAGGATCGTGGTCACCGGCGACGTCACCCAGGTCGACCTGCCCTCGGGCCAGGCCAGCGGCCTGCGGATGGTGCAGGACGTACTCGACGGCGTCAACGACGTCTACTTCTGCAAGCTCACTTCGCACGACGTGGTCAGGCACAAATTGGTCGCCGACATCGTGGACGCCTACGACCGCTACGACGCGGCCCGGGCCGCCGCCGAGTCGGGACGGATGTCGGCGAATCGCCAGCGCCGCGACGTGAGGCCGACCCGGTGAGCACTACTCTCGAGATTAAGACCATAAAAATCCCTTTTAAGAAGAAAACATTGCGAGAGCTGGCGTGAGCATCGAAATCGCCAACGAGTCGGGGGCCGATGTCGACGAGGCCGCCCTGGCCGGACTGGCCAGGCACGTGCTCGACGAGATGCGGGTGCATCCGCTGGCTGAGCTGTCCGTGCTCCTCGTCGACGAGCAGGCCATGGCCGAGCTGCACATCAAGTGGATGGGCGAGGAAGGCCCGACCGACGTGCTCTCTTTCCCCATGGACGAGCTCAGGCCGCCTCAGCCCGTCGGCACCCACGGCGGACGCGACCAGCCAGACTCGGCCATCCCAGGCCTGCTCGGCGACGTGGTGATCTGCCCGCAGGTGGCGGCCGTGCAGGCCAAGCAGGCCGGGCACCTGGTCGAGGACGAGATTGACCTGCTGTGCGCGCACGGCATCCTGCACCTGCTCGGCTACGACCACGCCGACGCGGCCGAGCACGCGACGATGTTCGGCCTGCAGGACCGGCTGCTCACCGCCTGGCGCTCCGAGCGGGCCCACGAGCCAGAGGCTGACGATGCGCCCGCCGGTCAAGGGGCCGTCGACGGCGACGGTGCCGTCGACAGCGGGCTGAAGGAACCGGGATAACGCGTCGTGGGCTGGCTGGTCGTCGCCGGAGTGGTACTCGCGCTGTTCGCGGGCCTGTGCGCGAGCGCCGACACCGCGCTGATGCGAGTATCACGCGCCGGTGCCAAGGAACTCGCGACCTCGGCCAGCGAACCGTCGCCGCCGCTCCAGGCCGTGCTCGCCGAGGTGCCCAAGTACATCGCGGTCCTGCTGTTGCTGCGAGTCGCGGCCGAACTGACGGCGACCATCTTCGTGACGGCGGCGTTCGTGTCCTGGTTCGGGTTCGGCTGGCGGCCGTTCCTGATCTCAGGGGCGATCATGACCGGCCTCATCTACATCGTTGCCGGAATTGTCCCGCGCACTCTCGGCCGGGACTACGCGTCCGGCATCGCCGTTCGGGCCGCCTCGATCATGCAGCCGGTGGTGAAGTACCTGGGGCCGATCCCGGCGCTGCTGCTCGGGCTCGGCCAGTTGTCCGGCCGCGGCCCCCAGCCGGAAAGCGGGCCGTCCGGCGAGGAAGAGGACCTGCGCGGACTCGTCGACCTGCTCGAACGCCGCCGGGTCATCGAACCGGGCGAACGCAAGATGATCCACTCGGTCTTCGAACTCGGCGACACGATCGCGCGCGAGGTCATGGTGCCGCGCACCGACATGATCTTCGTCGAGAGCGGCAAGTCACTGCGCCAGGCACTGTCGCTGGCGCTGCGCAGCGGCTTCTCCCGGATCCCGGTCGTCGGTGAGAACCTCGACGACGTGATCGGGATCGCCTACCTCAAGGACATCGTGACCAGGACTTATGAGGACACGACCGGCAAGGACACGGCCGATCTCGCGTCCCAGCCGGTCCGCACGGCCATGCGCCCGGCCACGTTCGTGCCTGACAGCAAGCCGGTCGACGACCTGCTCACGGAGATGCAGGCCAGGCAGATCCATGTCGCCATCGTGATCGATGAGTACGGTGGCACCGCCGGCCTGGTCACGATCGAGGACATCCTGGAGGAGATCGTCGGCGAGATAGCCGATGAGTACGACCGGGAGCAACCGCCGGTCGAATGGCTCAGTCCGGATTGCGCCCGCGTCACCGCCCGGCTGTCGGTCGATGAACTGGCCGACCTGTTCGGCGTGCGGATCGAGGTCGAGGACGTGGAGACCGTCGGCGGCCTGCTTGCCCAGCGACTGGGCCGGGTCCCGATCGCCGGCTCGACCACCAAGGTGGCCGGACTCCGCCTGACCGCCGACAGCCTGGCCGGCCGCCGCAACCGCATCAGCACCGTAACCGTCAAGCGAATCAGCAACGACGACTCCACCCAGTCCGCGGTCGACGGAGAGCAGGACTCAGCAGCCGACCAGAGCCCAGATCAACCGGACCTCTCCTCGGCCCCGCCCCCGCCCTAGCGCGCGCCTCGCACCACTCATCCCAGCGCCTCATCCCCAGCGCCAACCCGCCCATCTGCGCCGCTCCCGAACGTCCAAGCGGAGTCGACTGTAGCTGCTGTTGCCAACGGGGCAAAAGATGCCCTTGTGACCGTCTTATCCGCCGGCTCAAACCAGATGAATATGCGCATTCACACCTCAGAAACCGGATGAATACGCATATTCATCCGCGTGACTTGGATGATCTTGGCATCTCTCTGAGGTTGGTGAGGTAGAAGGTGCGTATGGGACCATTGAAGCGCGGGGCATCGAGCTCGGACGGTCGATGGGCGGGGACGACCCACTAAGCTCGGCCGGGTGAATGATGCGCCGTTGGGGGCTGAGGATCAGAAGATCATTACTCTGGCGCGGTCGGCCCGGGCGCGCGTCGGGTCGGTTGAAGGGGCGGCGGTCAGGGACGAGACCGGCCGGACCTACGCGGCCGCCGCGGTCGCCCTTCCCTCGCTGCAGCTATCGGCTCTGGCGCTGGCCGTTGCGATGGCCGTGTCCAGTGGCGCCGGCTCTCTTGAGGCGGCCGCGCTAGTCAGCAGCGCGGGGCCAGCCGATCGCGATATCGCGGTGGTCAGAGATCTGGGTTCTGACGCGGTTATCATCCTGGCCGGGCCAGACGGCACGGTCCGCCAGACCATCCACCCGTAGCCGGTCCGAGATGACCAGCGGCGCCCAGTAGGGAAGAATCGCCTGCGTGGACGCCATTCCAGCCCAAGCCCAGGCAGCCAGCCGGTTCGCCGCCGGCTTCGCTTGCTTCGCCGGACGACCCAATGTCGGCAAGTCGACTTTGATGAACGCGCTGGTCGGCACCAAGATCGCGATCACCAGCAGCCGCCCGCAGACCACCCGGAGCGTCATCAGGGGGATCGTGCGACGCGAGGACGCTGAGCTGGTCATCATCGACACCCCCGGCCTGCATCGGCCCAGGACCCTGCTCGGCGAGCGGCTCGACAGCCTGGTCCGCTCGACGCTGACCGAGGTCGACGTGATCGGGTTCTGCGTGCCGGCGGCCGACCGGATCGGCCCGGGCGACAAGTACCTGGCCACCGAGTTGTCGGCCCAGTCGCATGCTAAGACGCCCGTCGTGGCGATCGTCACCAAGGTCGACGAGGCGTCCAAGGAGCAGATCGCGTTCCAGCTCGCCGCCGTCGCCGACCTGGCCGAGTGGGCCGACGTCGTGCCGGTCTCCGCGGTCACCGGCTTTCAGACCGATGTGCTGGCCGATGTGCTGATCAGCCACCTGCCGACCGGGCGCCCGCTGTATCCGGACGGCGAGCTCACCGACGAGCCCGAGCAGCAGCTAGTCGCGGAGCTGATCAGGGAGGCCATCCTAGAAGGCGTCCGGGATGAGCTGCCGCACTCGATCGCGGTCGTCGTCGATGAGATGGCGCCGCGGGAAGGCCGCGACGACCTGATCGACGTGCACGCGATCATGTACGTCGAGCGGCCGAGTCAGAAGGCGATCGTGATCGGCGCCAAGGGGGCCAGGCTCAAGGAGGTCGGTTCGCGGGCCAGGCACCAGATCGAGGCGCTGCTCGGTTCGCGGGTTTACCTGGACCTGCGGATCAAGGTCGCTAAAGACTGGCAGCGGGACCCCAGGCAACTGCGCCGGCTCGGCTTTTACGACCGGTAGGCCGGGCGGACAGGCGGGGCAGGGAATCGTCCCCATCGGCCAGCAGCGCGGAAATTACGAGCTTAGTGAATTCTGTGTAGCGACGCGGTTTTCGTATGCGGAATCTTATCGAGGCTCGGATTTTCTGCGGAATCGATAACTCCTGATGTCTGCCCGTGTGATGATCGGGATTCTGGCAGGGCGGTCACCCCAGCGTGCTACTCGCCTGGTCAGGCTAGGCAGAGGGGGGAGAGTAATGCCGGGCGACACCGGGTCGGGAATTTATTACCGCACGATCGCGACCGGAGTATTTCATTGCGAGCGATGCGGTGGCGATCGGCCGTACCGGCACCGCTCGGGACGGCGCTGGGCGCGGGTTCTCGGTATCCCGGTCATGCCGCTCGACCGGACTGGTGAACACCTGCGGTGCGCGATCTGCCGAACCTGCTACCGAGTCGAGTTGCTCGCCGTACCGACGATCGAGCACATGCAGGCCGCTCTGGTGGACGCGACCACCGCCGGCGTCCTGGCCATGCTGAACGCCGGCGGCTCGGCGAGCCAGGCGGCCAGGCGCAACGCGATCCAGCTGATCCTGGGCGCGGGCTTGCCCGACTTCACCGAGGCCGATCTCGCGGCGGGCCTGCGGCGGGCCCGGTCGGCGCAGCAGGCGCTGATCGCCTGCGGCCCGGTGCCAGGGTTGCGGTACTCGGTTGAGACCCTGGCCATTCAGCTCGAAACGCACGCTCGTGAGTGGTTCCTCGGAAGGATCGTGCGGGTCGGCCTAGCCGACGGCCCGCTCAGCGCCACCGAGCGCGAGGTGGTCGGCACCATCGCCCGCTACCTGGGCCTAAGCCAGGCCCAAGCCCAGGACGTCATCCTCCTAACAGAAGACGCCGCCCAGGCCGGCTAACTAACTAAACTCAATCCCGTGAGTCTCTACCGTGACGACGGGATCGTGCTGCGCACCCAGAAGCTGGGTGAAGCCGACCGCATCGTCACCGTGCTGACCCGCAAGAACGGTCGGATCAGGGCCGTGGCCAAGGGCGTCCGCCGCACCAAGTCCAGGTTCGGCGCCCGGGTGGAGCCGTTCACCCACGTCGACCTGATGCTGTACACGGGCCGGTCACTCGACATCGTGACCGAGGCCGAGACCGTGCGCAGCTACGGCGATCCGCTGGTCGGCGATTACAGCCGGTACACGACCGGGATCGCGATGCTCGAGACCGCCGAGCGGTTCACGACCGTGGAGAAAGAACCGGCGCTCCGGCAGTTCCTGCTGCTAGTCGGCGGGCTGCGGACGCTGGTCGAGGGCGAGCACGATCCGAGGCTGGTGCTCGATGCCTACCTGCTCCGCTCGCTGGCGGTCGCCGGTTACGCCCCCGCCCTCGATGAGTGCGCGATCTGCGGTGCCAGGGCGCCGGCCGAACCTCAGATTCAGGGCCGGCGCATCTTCGGCATCGCGGCCGGCGGTCTGGTCTGCCGTGCCTGCAACGCACCGGGAGCCGCGTCCGCGTCACCGGCCACGATCGACCTGATGAGCGCGCTGCTGCGAGGCGAGTGGGGCCTCGCCGACGTCAGCGAGCGCCGGTACCAGGTCGAATGCAGCGGCCTGGTCGCCGCTTACGTGCAATGGCACCTTGAGCACTCACTGCGCTCACTCCGCCACGTGGAGCACGCATGAGTCCCCGGCGCGGTGCCAGCCCGGGGGAGCGACGCCCAGAAATCCAGAGGCCAGTCAAACCTCCAGACCCGCACCCGTCCGGCGCCCGCCCGCCTGAGATCCCGCCCGATCTGGTGCCGACGCACGTTGCCCTGGTCATGGACGGGAACGGCCGGTGGGCCAAGCAGCGCGGGCTGCCGCGCACCGAAGGTCACAAAGCCGGCGAGTACTCGCTGTTCGACGTGATCATGGGAGCGATCGAACTCGGGATCCCCTACCTGTCGGCCTATGCGTTCTCGACCGAGAACTGGCGCCGGTCTCCCGACGAGGTCAGGTTCCTGATGGGCTTTAACCGGGACGTGATCCGTCGACGCCGCGACCAGCTTAACGAGATGGGCGTCCGGATCCGCTGGGCCGGCCGCCGGCCGCGGCTATGGCGCAGCGTGATCTCCGAGCTCGAAGACGCCGAGCAGATGACCGTCGGCAACACCGTCCTCACGCTGCAGTTCTGCGTGAACTACGGCGGCCGGGCCGAGATCGCCGACGCGGCCGCCGCGATCGCAGCCGACGTGGCCGCCGGCAAGCTGCGGGCCGACAAGATCGATGAGAAGGTTTTCGCCCGGTACCTGGATGAGCCCGGTATCCCCGACGTTGACCTGTTCGTGCGCTCCTCCGGCGAGCAGCGCACGTCCAACTTCCTGATCTGGCAGTCGGCCTACGCCGAATTCGTTTTCCTGGACACCCTGTTCCCCGACTTCGACCGCAGGCACCTGTGGCAGGCCTGCGAGATCTTCGCCAGCCGGGACCGCCGCTACGGCGGCGCGGTGCCGAACCAGGCCCCCGACCCGGCCTGAGGTCGCTGTTCACGTAACGCTCCGCCCGCGCGTTCCCAAGTAGGGGTGAGTCGCCAGGCGCGGTCAGCAAGTTCATCGCGCGGCGAGTCGATGACCCCTACAGCGCTCAACCGGGCCGCGGTCGGGGGGCACTGGGACACCGGCACGCTCAGCCTCGCCGACGGGGCAATGCTCGGCCCCGATGGGCCGCGTAACGCGATCGTTTTCTGGCTGATCGAACGACTGCTCCAGGTGCCGATCCGGCCGGCTTTGCGGGCCGCGCTGTTCGAGGTGACTGGCCAGTTGCACGGCATCACGCTGGACCACACGCGACGGATCTCATCGGCCGGCCTGGGGTTGGGATCTCGCTTCCGTTCCCGATCAAGGGTCAGCCGAATGCTGATGGGCTGGAATTCGTGGTCGACGCGAAGACCTATCAGTTCCTCGGCGTCGCCTGGACCGACGGCATCGACGGCACGCCGGCCAGCCCAGAGAAGTCTGGCTACGCGGTGATCAAGAGCTTCCTTATCACCGGAAAGCCGGCCAAGCGCTGACGCCCGATCCAAAGGCGGATAGCCCGGCCAGGTACTCCTGGCCGGGCTAATTTTCAGTGCAGGCCGCGTACCACGGCGGCGGCGATTACGGCGGCGATGATCGATGCCCTGACCAGCAGTTCCGGTGGCCTCAGCCGCGGCCAGGACAAGGCGGCCATCCAGGCGAGCACGGCGGCCAGGACGAACAGCACCGCTGCCCCGGCCCAGCCGCGCAACGCGAAGCCGGCGACGAGCAGGCAGGCGGTGAGCACAGGAAACAGCCACGGCGGAAGCTGGTGCAGCCAGAGCAGCGAGGTAGCGCTCTTGCGCTCAAGCGCCTGGCGGGCTGGCGTGGCGTCGGGCGTGAACAGCGTGTCGCCCTTGGGCAGCGGCCTTGGCTTGCGAGCCTGCCTGGCGCGGTTGCTGCGCACGGTCGGCGTCCCTTCGCGAATACGGCCGGGCAACTAAACGAGTTGCGCCCGGTTAGGTCACCGACCACGATAGCGGCACTAAGGATGGGCCTATCACCGCTAAGCTGGCAGGCACCGCCACCCGCTGAAAAAGCTGGCCTGGCTGTGTCCGTGATTGAGGAAACCGCACCCAAAGACACCGCATCCGCGCTGGAGAATCTGTGGCACGTCGTAGTGATCGCCTGGAGACCATCGTCAGCTTGTCCAAGCGACGGGGGATCGTCTACCCGTCCAGTGAGATCTACGGCGGTTTGCGTGCGTCCTGGGACTACGGCCCGCTCGGCGTGGAGATCAAGAACAACATTAAACGCCAGTGGTGGAAGTACATGGTCACCGAGCGCGACGACATCGTCGGCCTGGACTCGAGCGTGATCCTGGCGCCCGAGGTGTGGCAGGCCAGTGGCCACATCACCGAGTTCGTCGATCCGCTGACCGAATGCCAGTCTTGCCACCGGCGGTTCCGGGCCGACCACCTGATCGAGGCGTATCAGGAAAAGCACGACGGCAAAGAGCCCGAGCACGGCCTCGCCGACCTGGCCTGCCCCAACTGCGGCACCAGGGGCGCCTTCACCGAGCCCCGCATGTTCAACGGGCTCCTGCGGACTTATCTGGGTGCGGTGGAGAGGGACGGGGAGGCGGGCGGGGAGTCTGGACTGGCCTATCTGCGGCCAGAGACGGCCCAGGGAATTTTTATAAATTTCAAGAATGTCATGCAGACCTCGCGCAAGAAGATTCCGTTCGGGATCGGGCAGATCGGCAAGTCATTCAGAAATGAGATCACGCCGGGCAACTTCATCTTCAGGACACGCGAGTTCGAGCAGATGGAAATGGAGTTCTTCGTCCGCCCGGGCACCGATGAGGAGTGGCACGAGCGCTGGATCCAGACCAGGCTGGACTGGTACCTAGGGCTCGGAATGGCCGAGGAGAACCTGCGCAAGTACGAGCATCCCAAAGAGAAGCTGTCGCACTACTCCAAGCGGACGGTGGACATCGAGTACCGGTTCGACTTCACCGGCACCGAGTGGGGCGAGCTGGAGGGAATCGCGAACCGGACCGACTTCGACCTGACCACCCACGCCAAGGCGTCCGGGCAGGACCTGTCGTACCTCGACGCCGAGTCGGGGGAGCGGTTCGTGCCGTACGTGGTCGAGCCGGCCGCCGGAGTCGACCGGCTGATGCTCGCGTTCCTGCTCGACGCCTACTCCGAGGACGAGGCCCCCGATGCCAAGGGCAAAATGGAGAAGCGGACGGTGCTGCGCCTCGACCACCGGCTGGCCCCGGTGAAGGTGGCGGTGCTGCCGCTGTCGCGCAACGCCGACCTGTCACCGAAGGCCAGGGATGTCGCCGCCGCCGTGCGCCGGGGATGGAACGCCGACTTCGACGACGCGGGTGCGATCGGGCGGCGGTACCGGCGCCAGGATGAGATCGGTACGCCATACTGCGTGACCGTCGACTTCGACACCCTGACCGATAACGCCGTGACCGTTCGCGAGCGGGATTCGATGAAGCAGGACCGGATCGGCATAGACGCCCTGATCGGCTACCTATCAGAGCGCCTATCCGGCTGCTAGCAGCTCACCAGGCGCTGGAGGTGCCGATGATGCCCGGCGGCGTCGGCAGCGACCTGAAGTGATCGCCGCGAAGGATGCCGAGCGTGTCGGGGTGACCGGCCGCTCCGTACACCACCAGCGTCTTGCCGTCGGCGCTGACCCACAGGATTTCGTCGCTGCTAGTCGGATCGTACGGCCCGTTGCCGAAGGTGCGCTCCAGCTTGCCGGTCGCGGCTGAGTAGCTGGCGAATCCGGCGTGGCTCAGGTCAAGCTTGATCACGGGAAGGACGATCGTCTTGCCGTCCGGCGTTAGCCAGGGAGCCGTTGGGACTCCCGTTGAGACGGTCGCCTCCTCCTTCTTCGGTGAGAACGGATTGGCCTTGGCCGTGTAGGCCAGGGCAAGGCGGCTGCTGGCCACCAAGTCACTTTCAGGCAAGGCCGTATCGAGCAACCGCACGCCCGAGCCGGGTAGCAGAGGTTTGGATTGCGACTTCTGCCAGCCCGCGAACCAGTTAAAGGCAACGGTCGTATCGTCGGCCGCCCAGGTCACCGTGTAGAAGACGCCGAATTCTCCGTGGTTACTGGTCCATTCATGGGTCCGGCCGGTCTTCAGGTCGGCCACGACAAGTACGTGCTTTCCCGACCGATCGGACACGTTCGCCCGGTAGCCGACTGCCAGCCTGGTTCCGTCCGGCGAGAGCGCCAGCGCCTCAATCCGGGCGTGAGCTGGCAGGGTCGGTGCGCGAAGCACCGTGACCTGGGCCTTGCGGGTCGTTGCGTTGAATCTGGCGAGGTAGAGGGTCGGGTGCTTTTCCGCCGCGGCGATGACGAAGGTGCGCCCATCAGCCGCTGCGGTCACCAGGGTCGCCGAATTGTCCCCGTGGAATCTGACCGCCGTGACCAGACGGCCGGTCTTGGTCGCGTAGATGCCGACGGGACCAAGGGACCCAGGGCTCGGCAGGGCGATGTAGTAAGCGGGCACCTGCTGAGAGAAGGGAATGCTCGAATGCGGCGGACGGGGCAGGCTGGCCGAGACCGCGATGCCGGCGGCCACGGCCAGTACGGCGGCTGCGGCAGCGGCCGGGGCCAGCCAGCGGCGGCGGCCGGCGTTCCAGCGGCCGGCTAGGCGTATGACGTTGTCGGGGTCGGCCGGCAGGTTCAGCGGCGGGACGCTGTTGGCCGGGATCTCGTCGGCCACGTCGGTTAGCGCGTCCCGGAGGTGGTCTTCGATCTGGCTCATGCCCCCTCCTTCAGCAGGCGTTGGAGTGACAGCAAGCCCCGGCGTCTCGTCGATCTGACCGTGTTGATGCTCAGCCCGAGATCACCGGCAATCTGCTCATCGGTGAGGTCGAGGTAGTACCTGAGCACGAGAACGTCGCGCTGCCGGTCCGGCATCCGGCGCATCGCCCTGACGAGCTCCAGGCGCTCCTCCGCCGAGAGGACGGCGGCCTCGGCCGATACGGTGACCGGCTGATATTGATCGGTCAGCTCGTCAAGCCGGTGCTGCCGCATGACGGACCGGCAGCCGTTCAGCACCGAGGTCCTGACGTAACTGACGGCCTTGTCCTTGTCAGCCAGGTGAGCCCAGCGCCGGTACA
>DASYAT010000057.1:0-1603 GCA_036501205.1 Streptosporangiaceae bacterium
AGTTCGGCGGCTTCGACTTGAGCGTCACCGACGGTTGCGTGCCAGAGGACGACGGCCCGATCGTGGTCGCGGATTACCGACCTGACCTGCAAGTCGCTGAAAGCGCTTGAGCGCGCGCGGAACACGCTGGGCACGTGGCGACTGCGCCAGGTGTTGAATGGGCTCTGGAATGTGGCATCCGCACTCAGTGTCGTCAGCGCCGTGCCGGCATCGCCGGTGACCAGTGCGGTGACGTAGGTGTCGATGAGCTTGTCAGTATTCATCAAGGACCTCCCTCATGGCTGATCGCTTGGTGGTAGCCACGGCGGGGACCCGCGTGCCGGTCGATCGCCACGGCGTCGCAGTAGAACGATTCTAAATCCGAAGCATCGAGTGATATGCTAACGTTTCTAATTCCGAAGCGTCAACGCCGAGTGGAGCGTATCTGATGCCGACACCCCGGCCTGGCAAACCGGTCCGCGGTTCCGCCACCGGCCGGCCGCTCATGGCCGCGCTTGACCTGTTCGGACGCCGCTGGAGCCTTCGCATCGTCTGGGAACTACGCGATGGTGAACTTGGGTTCCGGCCGCTGCAGCAGCGCTGTGACAACATGTCCTCAAGCGTGCTCCGCCAGCGGCTTACGGAACTGCTCGACGCGCGGTTGCTTTACCAGCTTCCCGATAGCCGCTACGCGCTGACGCCGCTCGGGCACCGGGCATATCAGGCGCTGCGCCCGTTGACCCGGTGGTCTCAGGAGTGGTCGGAAGAACTGCTCAATTCCCCGGCCGAGCCACCGCGCACGCCGATGCCGACGTGAGGAGCTAACCGTGCGACTCGCGCCAGAGATGACCTGCAGGGAGACAATCCAGGGTCCATGGGGGCCAGCCGCCGGCAGCCCTCTCGGCGCCAGGCTGTGCTGTCAGGTCACCAGCGCTGAACTTGTCGGCGCCCGGATCCGTGCTCGCCTGGCCATGCCCGGTGCCGACTGGATCAGGCTGGGCCCAGACGGCATCCGTCGGCAAGATCAGCGTCTGACCTTCGTCGCCGACGACAACGCGGTGATCCTATTGAGCTACCCAGGCGATCGCGATGACGACGGCCGTTACGGCCGCTGGCACGACCGGCGCGTACTGGTGCGCGTGGCTGAGCATCTCGTCGCCGAGGAAGGCGCCGGCGACCATGCCGACTATGGTCGCGGTCAGGCGCTGCGCCGAGTGTGTGGTGAGCGACCAGGTGACGAGGCCGGTGGCCAGGTCGATGAAGGTGGCGGAAAAGGCGGTGGTGGAAATGCCTGGCACGTGGAGTGAGCGGATGGCGTTCATCTGCAGTCCCATCGCCAACGCGCTCAGGGCCATCAGGGGGTAGACGAGACTGGCGGGCGAAGCGGCCGACATCCACACCGCGAGGAAGGCGACCTGCAGGATCAGCGCGACCGCGAGCGCGATCGACACCCGGCGCGGCCACGCCTGGAAGATATTCTCATCCTCTGTCTCCTGATCGCCGTTGAATGCCTTGAGGATCGGCATTGCCAGCGCGGCACCCGCGGCGAACGCGGCGAGGGAGATGACCACCGTGACCGGGTTCGGGCCGGCGGGCTGGTGCGTGCCAGCGACACCGATCCCGA
>DASYAT010000058.1:0-8770 GCA_036501205.1 Streptosporangiaceae bacterium
TTCCGAGCACTGACGGCGGCTGACGGCTGGCTAGTGTGTAGTTATGTCGGATTTTCTGGGGTTGGTGGCTCGGGCTCGGGTCAGGTCAGGCGACAAGAAATGGGCCGCAGCGGCAGAACTCTGGGCCGAGGTGACCGCCGCCAATCCGGTCAACGGGGACTACTGGGCGCGGCTGGGCGAGGCCAGGTTCGGCGCTAAGGACTATGCGGGGGCGCGGGAGGCGTACGAGAAGGTACTGCGGCTGGGATTGCGGGACCGGTACTGGCCCGACGCCGCGCAGCCGCTGGCGCCGAGTGAATTCGCTTACCGCATCGCCTGCTGCGAGGCTGCGGCCGGCAACCGGGAGGCCGCCGTCGCGGCTCTCCAGGTTGCGGTCGACCGAGGGATGCGCGATCTGGCCCGGATCAAATCGCAGGAGCACTGGCAGGACTATCTGGCCGATCAGCGCATCAGGGACATGGTCGGCATCATCGATACCGACAGCATGTCGCGTGACGACGGCTGGCGATACGACCTGAGACTCCTCGCCAGGGAGATCAAGCGCCTGGCTTACGCTCCGTTCGCAACCCAGCCGGAAACCGAGTTCGACCGGTCCGTCGCCGAACTCGACGCCGCGATCCCCGGTCTCACCGACGCCCAGATCCTGGTCGGCCTGATGAAGCTAATCCGGCACCTAGACGACGGGCACGCCAGCATCCGCTGGCCCGATGAAGACAAGGAACGATCCCGGATGCTCCCGGTCGACCTGTTCTGGTTCACCGAGGGCCTGCACGTGATCGGAGTCGCCCCCGGCCTGGAACACCTGCTGGGCGCCAGAGTGGACAAGGTCGGCGGGCTCACCCCTGAAGAACTCAAGACGGCATTGGATCCGGTCATCACCAGGGACAACGAACTCTGGCCCGCGATGCGGATCCCGGTCGTCCTGCGCTATCCGGTGATCATGGAAGGCCTGGGCCTCGATCAGACGCTGTCGGTCGAGCTGACCGACGGCACCAGTACCGAGGTCCGCCTCGATGCCGTTCCGATCGACCACCGATGGGACAGGTACCCAGCCGGCTGGGTGGATCTGGCCGACCTGGTGACCGACGGCGACGGCGCACCCGTGCCCAGGCCGCTGCACCTGCGCAATCGCGAGCTTCCGTTCTGGTTCGAGTACCGGCCGGACGGCGACCTGGTCTACTTCCAGTTCAATGCGGTCAGCGACCATCCGGCCGAGCCGTTCGCGGCGTTCTGCGACCGGTTGTTCGCCTTCATCGAGGACCAGAACGTCGGCCGGCTCGTCATCGACATGCGCTGGAACGGCGGCGGCAACACTTTCCTCACCCAGCAACTGCTCCACCGCCTGATCGCCAGCAAGCGGCTGAACCGGCGCGGCGCCTTGTTCGTCATCCTCGGCCGGCGCACGTTCTCGGCCGCACAGAACACCGTGACCGCCATCGAGCGCGAGACCAGTGCGATCTTCGTCGGCGAACCCAGCGGCTCGCGACCCAACTTCATCGGCGAGCGAATCGACTTCGAACTGCCCTACAGCAAGCTGCTCGCGAATGTCGCCGATCTTTACTGGCAAACGTCGTGGCCCGACGATCACCGGACCTGGACCGCGCCAGACATCTACGCGCCGCCGACGTTCGAGTCCTACCGCCGCAACCAGGACCCCGCCCTGGACGCCATCCTCGCCATCCGAGAACACGTCCCCGGCTAGAAACTTCGACATCACCCGTCGGAGCAAGGCCCGCCCGGACGACGATGAAGGTGTGACGCACCCCCAGGTGCGGCCCGATCCGGCGTTCGGGCTGCTGAAGCTGTACGACGATGCGTTGCCGCACGTCTACGGCTACCTGCTGGCGCGCTGCGGCGACGCCGGCCTGGCCGAGGACCTCGCGGCGGAGTCGTTCCTGGCGGCGGTGCACGCGATCCGCAAGCCGGGCGCACCTGATCCGTCGATCCCGTGGCTGATCGGAGTAGCCAGGCACAAGCTCGCCGATCACTGGCGACGGCAGGCGCGAGAACAACGCGGGACCCAGCTGCTCGACGCCAGGCCGCCCTGCGTTGACGATCCCTGGGACACGGTCATCGACCGGATCCGCGCCCGCGAGGTACTCGACCAGCTCGGCACCCACCATCAGGCCGCGCTCACGCTGCGCTACCTGGACGGCCTGCCGGTGCCCGAAGTAGCCCAGCACCTGGACCGCACCCTGCACGCCACCGAGGCCCTGCTGGTGCGGGCCCGCGCCGCGTTCCGCCGGATCTACGAGGCGCAGGAGGGCTCGCGATGACAGATCCGTTCGAGGCGCTGCGCGATCCGGTCACCCCGGTCGATCCCGATCCCGACTTCACCGAGCGGCTGCGGAGGCGGCTGACCCGGGAGGTCTTCGCATCTCCAGGAGGAACCATGTCTGCGCCAATCACCCTCCCCAAGGTCGAGCGGCAGCCCGCATGGCCGCCCGCCCTGACCCCCTACATCGTCGTGTCCGACGCCCGCCGCGCCCTGGACTGGTACGCCGAGGTGTTCGGCGCCCAGCTCCGGGGCGCCCCGCACGTCAACGCGGACGGCACGATCGGCCACGTCGAACTCGCCATCGACGACGCGGTCCTGATGCTCGCCGAGGCTTCGGATCTGTGGCCCGACGTTCCCGTGCGGGCACCGCAGTCCCCCACCACGTTCAGCCACACCCTGCACCTGCAGGTCGACGACCCCGACGCGATCACCGATCGAGCCAGGTCCAACGGCGCCACGGTGGAACGCGAGCCGGTCGACCAGCCCTACGGCCGCGGCGCGGTGATCGTCGATCCGTTCGGGCACCGCTGGATGCTGCTCAGGCCGCCGCCCACCGCGACCAGGTTCCGCCAGGGCGACGTCGCGCACGTGACGATGCTGGTGCCGGACGCGGACCGGGCCAAGGAGTTCTACGAGGCCGTGCTGGCCGTGCCGTTCGCCGCCGGTCACCCCGGCGCGTGGCGCTCAGACGCGATCAAGCCTCCGGTCGGCGTCATTCCGGCTAAGGACGGCTCCGACCCGCAGGTCCAGCTGTCGTTCCGGGTCGATGACCTCACCGCCGCGATCGAGCGGGTCCTGGCGGCCGGAGGCCAGGCGAACGAGCCAAACCGCATGCCGTTCGGCCTGCTCGCGCAGTGCCTTGATGACCAGGGGGCCACGTTCCGCCTCTGGCAACCCACGTAAAAACCTTCGAAATATTTTCTATATATAAATTTTGCGGCACTCCGGGCCTGGCAGCCTGAGGCCAGTCAGAACTGGGGCCAGCCCAAAAGACCTGGCCTGGGTGGAGTCGCCCAGGCCAGGTCTTCCTTTGCGGCCGCACCCGCACGGCCGGGCTACGGGATGCTCGGCACCACCCACTGGATGGCACCGACGCCCCCGGCTGTCGGCGCGGTCTGCATGACCACCCGCAGCTTGGTTGTCGTGACTGAGTCGAAAGTTACGGCGTTGAAGACGTTGTCGGCCTCCGGATAGCTGCTGGCGTTGGTCACCGGCGTGAACTCGGTCCCGTCCCAGTACTGAACCTGCCAGTTCGCGGGCAATTGCAATCCGCCGCCGTCATCGGCGAAGTAGACCGAGGTGCCGTTCGTGGTGACGGGCTGGCTCCAGTCCAGCTCCATGTACTGCGAGCCGGCCATCGGCCAGGTCCCCCAGTACGGGGTGAGGTCGTTGTCATCGCTGGACTGGATCGGGAAGATCCCGTTGTTGATCGCGGCAATCGTGGTCCACGGCGACGCATAGGACGCCGATGCCGTGGCCGTCAGCGCCAGGTCGGTTGCCCCTGGCGGCAACGGCAGCGGTTTCTGCACGGACAGCCATTGCTCGTCGCTGGTCGAGGAGGCGGTACCCGGCCCGGCCGAGTAGTTCGCCGACACGGCTACGCCGTTGCTGCCGCCGGTCCCGGCTGGCGGCGTCACCGACCAGGTCACCGTCTGGGTGGCGCCGGGGTCGATGGACGGGAAGCTGACCGGGCTGGTGGCCTGGACGGTCCAGCCCGCCGGCGTCCTGGGCGTGAGACTGACGTTCGTCAGCTCGCTGCTGCCGGTGTTCTTGATGGTGGCGGTGGCGGTGGTGGCGATACCGGCGGTCAGCGCCGGCTGGGTGTGCTGGCCGGCCACCGTGCTGGCGACCTGCACATTGAGCGACGGCCGCCCGGCGTTGCCGAGCGTGATCAGCGTGGTCGCGCTGGTCATCGTGACCGATTCGGTAGAAGCGTCGTACGTGCCGCCGGACACCTTTTGCACGCCCGCGTCGGCGAAAATCGGCAGCTGCACCTGGATGTTGCTGGCAGGCGCGGGGCCGTCGACGTTCACCTTCACGACCGTGTTGCCCTGCTGGGCGCGCGTCGTGATGTCCACCCGGTAGGTCGTCCGCACACCGGTGCCGACGTCGTAGGACGCGGTGAGGTTCCGTAGCGAGATCTCCTGGCCAGGGGTGATCCATTCGTCGGGAACGCCGCGGCCGATGTAGATGACGTTCTGGAACGATGGCGTCCCGTCCGAGCCGACCGTGCTGGTTAGGCCCTGGGCGACCAGGGACTGCAGCAGCGTCTGGGTCTGCCCGGCCATCGGCCAGGCGTACGGGATCGCGCCGAACTCAGGCGCCGCGTGGCTGCCCTGCCACGGGTTGTTCGGGTCGGGCGGTGATCCGTTGGCCTCCCACCAGGCGTTCGGGCCGCCGGTGGTGGTCGCGATCTGCCAGGCGTAGCTGGTGATCGGCAGGTCGCGGTAGGCGTTGCCGTACAGCGCGGCCGCGGAGTAGCCGGTGTTCAGGGCCACGCTGTAGCCGGTGTAGGCGCCGAAACTTGGGTACGGCACGCCAGTGCCATTCAGCCGGGCGAAGCCGAGCTGGTACAGGTTGTCGGTCTGGGTCGGGTCGCCGAGGATGCCGTTGAGCTGGCCGCCCTGCAGGAGGATGTTCCAGGTGTTCTCGCCCCACAGCACCTGCGAAGCCCAGTTGGCGTCGTTCGGACTGCCGCACCGGTCGGCTGTGACCGGCACGTTGACTTCACACGGCAGGAAGTTGAAGTTGTTGGCCTTCTCGTTGGTGGCGAGGCCGGCGTTGACCGCGTTGAGCAGGCTCGTGTACTGGCCCTGCGCCCACTGCGCCTCGGACGGCTGGCCGATCTTGTCGGCGATGTAGGCGTAGGCGGCGAGCCCGGCAAGCGCGGTCTCGTCGTCGAACAGCCAGGTGCCGGTCGAGTCGTTGTCGTTCGACCGCCGCAGATAATGGGTGGTCGCGCTCAACTGCGCCAGCAGGTCGGTGTGCATCATCGTGAACAGGCTCGGCCCCCACTGACTCGGCGCGGTCGCGTCGTCGTGGAAGTACTGCGAGACGAAGGCGGTGTCGTTGGTCGCTTCCAGGTACTGCGCCCAGGCGATCGGCGTCCGCCAGACCCCGTCCCAGTACCAGTTGGCGCCGACCTCGTTGAAGTTCGAAACCTCGGAGATCCGGCCGGTCAACAGCAGGTTCTGCGCGTCGGTGAAGTCGCCGAGCTCGAACCGGTTCGCCAGCATGCCAGGCAGGTCGTGGTTGAGCAGCCAGTCGTAGTTGTTGGCGCCGGAGAACGGCGACTTGTCGACCTGCACGATCCTGGTGTAGATGAACGCGGCCTTATAGGCGTTGTCGATCGAGTCGCCGGGGTTGGCCAGCCCGTTGGTGTTGGGCAGCGAGACGTCGGGCAGCGACAGGATCGGGATCGCCTTCAGGCGGTCGTTCCAGAAGCTGGCCATGTCGCTGTACGCCGAGTCATAGCTCTCCGCGGCTGAGTGCGACGTAGTCGAGGTCAGGTCGGCCACGGTCGGCAGCGTGCCGCCGACGCTGAAGGTATCCACCGCGGCGACGAAGTCATGGTCCACGGTCTGGCCAGGCTGGACCGCATCGGGTGCATTGTCCAGCTCGACCAGGTTAGGCCCGGACTGGCCGGACGGCACGGTGACCGCGGCCGACCCGTTGTTGGTCACCTCCACCCTGGTGTAGACCAGCTCGGCCGGGTTGCCGGCGATGGTCTGCTTGCTTGCGAAGTCGGTGATCGAGATCGCGACGTTGTTCCTGGTAAACGAGGTGGTCATGGCGGGCAGGTAGCCGTCGGCCATGGTCCACTGCACGGACCCGGGCGCTGGTTTCTGCCCGGCGGTCAGGCCGTAGTCGTAGACGCCGAAGGAGTACATCGCGCCGCAGTAGTTCGTGTTGCCCTGGGTGAACTTCTGTGGCACGCCCCGCGCGAAGTAGGACCCGGACAGGTACTCAAAGGGGGCGTAGATGTTGCCTTCCCAGCCGATGACCGTCTGGTTGGCGAAACCGAAACCGTTGGGGTCGTTCGGCACCGGGAAGTTGGTGCCGTAGTCGCGCGGCAGCGTGCTGTCATTGCACGCGTTCACCGGCAGGTTGGGGAGCGGGTCAAGTGTCACGGCGGCGGGCTTGCCGGGCGCTGATGCGATCCCGGCGGCCGATGCCGCCTGAAGCGGGACGATAAGCGCGATCGCGGTAGCGAGTGCACCGATCGTTCGGGCCGTGCGGGCCGTGCGGGCCGTGGGTCTCCTCATTCTGTTCCAGATCCCTCGTTAGTCTCGGCAGTGCCGCTACCGGGAGTAGCGGCAGCAACAGGCAAGGAAAGTTGGGAAAGCCTTTTCTTCAACCTAGGAGGGGTCGCGACACCGAGTCAACCCCTCGTTTTCCCATCACGGCCAGGTAAGCTGCACGTCTGGGAGGAATCCGGTTGCCGGGCCCGACGTCCGGTGGCAGGACTCCGTCGAGGGCGGTGCTAGCCGAGGGGGGCGACCCCCTTGAGCCGCCGCGATGGCACTGCCCCAGGCTGGCGCGAGCACTGGCGCTGGCAGAAGCCACGGCATGAGCGCCGATGGGAGCTGCGAAAGGGCTTTCGGTGGGGGAAACCAGAGCGGCGACGATCACCGATGTCGCCGCCTTGGCCGGTGTGTCGATCAGCACTGTGTCCAAGGCCGTCAACGGCACGGGCAAGCTGCGCGCCGAAACCCGCGCGAAGGTGCTGGCAGCGGCGGATCAGCTGAGCTTCCGGCCGAGTCCGCTCGCCCGGGGCCTGCTGACCGGGCGCAGCTACATGGTCGGCCTGATCACCGCCGAGTCCTTCGGCCGGTTCACGATCCCGGTCATGCTGGGCGCCGAAGACGCCCTCGTCCCCGGACAGATGTCGGTAGTACTCTGCGACGGCCGCGGCGACCCGATCCGCGAGGGTCATTACGTGCGGGCACTGCTGTCGCGCAAGGTCGACGGCATCATCGTGACCGGCAAGCGCACCGACCCGCGTCCGCCGGTCGCCACCGACCTGCCGGTCCCCGTCGTCTACGTGATGACCCAGTCGGAGAACCCGTCCGACCTCTCGCTGATCCCCGACGACAAGCAAGGCGGCGAACTCGCCGTCCGCCACCTAGTGGCCACCGGACGCACCAAGATCGCCCACGTCACCGGCCCTGAGCGGTTCCTTTCGGCCCGACTTCGAGCGGCCGGCGCCAAGCACGTGCTCGCCGCAGCCGGCCTGCCGCTGGCGGCTGGCGATGCTCTGCACGGCGAGTGGAGCGAGGCCTGGGGGCGCCACGCCGCCCACCTGGCCTTGCGCAGCGATCCTGGCATCGACGCCATCTTCTGCGGCAGCGATCAGCTCGCCCGAGGTGTGGCCGACGCTCTCCGCGAGCTAGGCCGCCGGATCCCCGAGGACGTAGCGCTAGTCGGCTACGACAACTGGGAGGTATTCGCCGTCACCGGCCGCCCCCCGCTCACGACCATCGACATGTGCCTGAACGAACTCGGCCAGCACGCCGCCCGCCGCCTCCTGGCCAGCATCGACGGCCAGGCCTTCCGCGGCGTCGAACAGCTCCCCTGCCGCCTGGTAATCCGAGAATCCTCCGGCGCCTCCCACCCCTAAACCCAGCCGCGGCAACCAGCACGGCCGTCCGCGGCAACCCCGCGTCGAGGTCGCGCGCAACGAGGTGCGGGCGTTTCGTAGCAAGTTCTACGGGCTGTCGATGACCGCCGACCACATCTACACCATCGCCGGCACCGGCTCGGCGGGTTACTCAGGAGACGGCATCCCAGCCAGCAGCACCGAGCTGTTCATCCCGGCCGATGTCAGCTTCGACCGCACGGGCAATCTCGTGATCACCGACTTCGGCAACAACCGGCTCCGGATGACAACTGGCTGATCAGGCACCAGTCACAGGTACCGTCACGTCGCTAGTCACAACTGCCGTCACAGCCGACTCCGCACACTGGCAAAGCCACACGGGTTCAGCCCAGGCACCTCAGTCATCACCACAGTCAGACCGCAGCTTCCCGGAGGACTCACATGCCCGCTACCCGCACCGCCAAGCCAGGAACCGACGCCGACACCACCACGTCCGTGATCGCCGGGCTCCGCAATCAGCTCGGCCACGCCGGGATCATCGACCACCCCTCGGTCCGGCGCGAACTGCGCAAGCTCGACGAGCTGCTGCTCAGCCAGTTCGACCAGACCGCCGGCTACAAGCCGGGCCGCCACCGCTCCTCCATCGCCGCGACCGAGGGCTAGCGGACCAAATGCGGCAAGCCAGCTCAATCGCGGGGTTGATTCTGAATTGGCTCATTTAGTGCGTAACCGGGGACTTCGGCGGACCGTTGCGCAGATCCGGCCGAGCCGCGGGCCCGGCCGGATCTCGTCGGTCAGGTCAGGACGCCGGCTGGAGGTCCGCGTCGATGCCGGAGGTGGTCTGGCCAACCGTGACCTGGGCCGGGACCGTCTCGCCCTTGAAGTTGCTCGTG
>DASYAT010000059.1:0-39185 GCA_036501205.1 Streptosporangiaceae bacterium
CGAGGACCACCCGTCCACAAAGATCGTAAGGAGCAACCTCGATGCAGCGCCGCGCGCCGCCCAGTCCCTGGAAGCACGTGACCGGACTTAAGGACGGTTGGACCATTCCGACCGCGCTGATCTCGCGGACCCTGCGGCGTATTGGAGGGCCAGCACGATCGCGCTCATCCCTGTCGAATCGCAGAAACTCGTGCCGCTCATATCCGCCATCACGACGGCCGTGCCCGGAACGCAGGTACCTGCCACCCTCGCGCTCACCCGCCGCGCGTTCGCCGTCGGTCGCTGCGAACTACCTCACGGGAGAACCCCCGTGCCGCCCGAGGGGCCGCTGTCGTGGGTGGCTGCTGTTTCTAGCTGTCGGCGGGCTGGCGGGTGAAGCGGGCGGTGACTGTGCCGGTGGCGTCCATCGCGGCCATCCGCAGGGGGCTCCAGGTCATGCCGAACCGGCTGCGGTCGATGGTCAGGCTGGCCCGCAGCGTGACCGCGTCCGGGCTGGCTTCGATGATCTCGGCGGTGAAGGTGACGGGCTCGGCGGTGCCTGCTGCTTCGAGCGTGCCCTCGGCGGTCAGCTGCCCGCCGGCGCCAGGTGTCGCCTGCCGCACCGTCACTGTCACGCGGGGATGGTTGCCGGCGTCGAAGAAGTCCGCTGAGCGCAGGTGCTTGTCCCGCTGCTTATTGTTCGTGGTCAGCGACGCCGCGGCGATGACCAGCGTGCCGCTGGCCGTCCCGTCCGGGCCGACGGTGCCCTCGCCGCTGATTTCGGTGAACGAGCCGCGGACGGTGATGGCATGCCAGAAATGGCGGACGCGGAATTCGGCCTGGGATGCCTGCGGGTCCAGTTTCCACTGGCCGGCTAGTTCCCCGTTCCTGGCCAGGGTCATGGCGTGGGCGGCCGGCTGGCCGGGCTCGGGCTCGGTCACGGCGTTCACTCGCTGCTCTGGGTGTCGGCGGCCTGCTGTTGTTCGACGAGTTCGCCTTCGATCGAGATCTGGATCTCGTCGCTGACCACGAACCGTCCGTCCAGCATCATGGCGAAATTGAGGCCGAAGTCCTTCCGGTTGATCGTGGCGGTGGCGCCGTAGGCGATCCGGTGGCCCATCATGCCCGGGTCGTTGAACTCCCCGTACCTGGCCAGCGCGAGCGAGACCGGGCGGGTGACGCCCTTGATGGTCAGGTCGCCGGTCACCGTGTACCGGTCCGGGCCGGCGGGCGCCACCGCGGTGCTGGCGAACGTGATCACCGGGAACTTCTCCACCTCGAGGAAGTTCGAGGAACGCAGGTCGTTGTCCCTGACCTCGTGATTGGTGCGGATGCTGCCGGTCCTGATGGTCACCTCGATGGAGGAAGCCTCGGGGTGATCGGGGTTGATGTCGCCGGTGGCGCTGACGTCCGCGAAGTGACCCCGCACCGTCATCATGCCGAGGTGCTTCGCGGAGAATTCGACCTGCGTGTGGTACGGGTCAAGCTGCCAGTCCCCCATGAGGGCCTCCTTGTCCTGTGCCGCCGGCAACACCCGGCCGGTCGCCCCCGGCCCCGCAGGCGAGTTGGTTTCGATGTCAAAATAGTTTTGACCGGGAAACCATATATACTGGCGCCTCTGCGGTCAAGAAGGGGGCGCATGGCCGGGGAAACGGGCCGATCCAGGCATTCCGCGCTCTGCCTGCGGCTGATGGAACTGTTCCCGCGCGTGGCCACGGGGATGCGGCGCTCCCAGGACCAGGCCGCGCCGGACATGACCGCGCCGCTCGGTCCCCGGCACGTCGCCGCCCTCGGGCAGCTCCGCCGCGGCCCGCTCACCGTCAGCGCCCTGGCCGCCCGGCTCGACCTCACCCTGCCCACGGTCAGCAACATCCTGGCTGACCTCGACCGCGCGGACCTGATCACCCGGAACGCCGACTCAGCCGACCGCCGCCGCACGATCGTCCAGATCACCCCCTCCAAGCAGGCCCTGATCGAAGACTGGCTCGACGGCGCCGCAGCTCCGCTGGCCCGGGTCCTGGACCGGCTCGTCCCCGCCGAACGCGAGACCTTCCTCAAGGCCATGGACATGCTGGAAGCCGAACTGCGCTCCCATCACGGCCAGCCACAACACCCGCCAGGACAGCCCCGGCCATGAGCTTATGGCTTGCGGCCGACGATGACGGGCCTGCCGGGGGAGCCGCCGCCATCGGCTGCTGCCGTGTCCTGCTCTGCGGCGGGTTCGACGGACAAGGCGACACGAGCGGAGAACTTACCAGTTCGATCGCGGGCTCCTCCGCGTGTAGCTGAGCGACCGTCCGCCTCCTACACTGCGCCTTCAACGTCCAAGGGCTTCCATCATGTCCTCGTCTGGAATTTGCCTGCCGCAGGCAAGGATGCCAATTGGTTGCCTGCGGCAGGCAAATGGTCTGCTACGCTAGCGTCTATGCTGGGGAAGGCCACGTCCAGCCGCGCCGCCTGGCCGGAGCAGGGCGACGCGGTCAGCGGGATCGAGTCAGCGCTGCACTCGCTGGCTCGCTGTCTCAAGCAGTCCCGGTTGCACGAGTTCCTGCTCGCCCAGGCACGGGTCGACGCCGATCAGGCGGGCCTGGCCATCTTGTACGTGCTGCATATCGAGGGCGGCGGTCTGCGGGTGACGGACCTGGCGGAGCAGCTGCGCATCGATGCTCCGGCGGTCACGCGGAAGGCGCAGCAGCTGGAGCGCTCGGGATTGGTCAGCCGGCGCCGGGACACCGCAGACGCCCGGGCGACCCGGCTGCAGCTCACCCCCCAGGGCCGCCGGACGATCAGCAGGTTCCTTGCCGCCCGGCGCAAGTGGCTGACCAGCCTGCTGGCCGGCTGGCCCGAGCCGGAGCAGGCCGAGTTCGCGCGGCTGCTCCGCCAGTTCACCAGCGACATCCAGCGCCAGATGGGGGAACTCGATGACTGACAGCCCGGGCTCCGTGACCGCTGCGCAGGCGGACGCGGTCAGCAAGGCGGAACACCGCAGGATCCTGGTGATCCTGGGGGCGCTGATGCTCGGCATGCTGCTGGCGGCGCTGGATCAGACGATTGTGGCAACCGCGCTGCCGACAATCGCCGGTGACCTGCACGGCCTGAATCACCTGTCCTATGTGGTGACCGCCTACCTGCTCACCTCGACGATCTCGACGCCGCTGTGGGGCAAGCTCGGTGACCTGTACGGCCGGAAGAAGCTGTTCCAGGCGGCGATCATCATCTTTCTCATCGGCTCCGCGCTGGCCGGGCTATCGCAGGACCTGGGCCAGCTGATCGGGTTCCGGGCGCTGCAGGGGATCGGCGCGGGCGGGCTGATGGTCGGCGCGCAGGCGATCATCGGCGATGTCGTCAGCCCGCGGCAGCGCGGCCGTTACATGGGCTACTTCGGCGCGGTGTTCGGCCTGTCCAGCGTCATCGGGCCGCTGGCCGGCGGGTTCATCACCCAGCACGCGAGCTGGCGCTGGGTGTTCTACATCAACCTGCCGATAGGCGTGGTCGCGCTTGCCGTCATCGCGCTCGTCCTGCACCTGCCGGTCAAGCGCACGGACCACGCGATCGACTATCTGGGAACGGCCCTGCTGGGCGGGGCCATCACCGCGGTGATCCTGCTAACCACCTGGGGCGGCACGACCTACCCCTGGGGGTCGGCGACGATCATCGGCCTTGCGGCCGCCGCCGTGGTGCTGATCGCGCTGTTCATCTGGGCCGAAGGACGCGCCGCCGAACCGGTCATCCCGCTCGGGCTGTTCCGGAACTCCGTGTTCACGGTCTCGAACTCGGTCGGGTTCATCGTCGGCTTCGTGATGTTCGGCGCAATCATCTACATTCCGCTGTACCTGCAGACCGTGCACGGCGCCTCGCCGACCAGCTCCGGGCTGCAGCTGCTCCCGCTGGTCGGCGGGATGCTCGTCACTTTCATCGTCAGCGGGCGGCTGGTGACCAGGTGGGGACGGTACAAGGTCTTTCCGGTCGGCGGCACCGCCATCATGGCCGTCGGGCTGTACCTGTTCTCCCTGCTGACCCCGACGACGTCGCTGGCCGTGTCCTCGGTCTACATGGTCATTCTCGGCCTGGGCATCGGCTGCGTCATGCAGGTCCTGGTCGTTGCGGTGCAGAACGCGGTACCGCAGAGCCAGCTCGGGACCGCGACATCGTCCTCGACGTTCTTCCGCTCGATCGGCGGCTCGATCGGCGTCGCCGGCTTCGGCGCGATCTTCAACAACCGCCTCGCCGCCAACCTCCCCAGGTACCTGCCGCCGGCCGCGCTGAAAGCGGTCCACGGCGGTAACGTCTCAGCCAGCCCGGCCCAGCTCGACGCGCTCCCGCCGCCCATCCACCACGGCTATGTCCTGGCCTTCAGCGACTCGCTGCACGCCGTATTCCAGGTCGGCGCCCCCGTTGCCCTGCTGGCCTTCGCCCTCACCTGGCTGCTCAAAGAGGTCCCGCTGCGCGATCGCGCCTACGTTGCCGGCGACGACGCCGCTCCCGCAGCGGAATCACCGGTGACCTCACGCGATCCAGCCACCCTGTGACACGCGGCAGGAAGCCAGGCAGCGGCAGGCAGACGGCTGCCAACGCTCGGCGAAAGCGCCGCCGGGCCCGGGTCGTCACGGAAGTTCCCTGCCGGGCGGGAATCTGACCAGCCGCCGATCCGGCTGATCCGGTGCCTGGCCCGCACCGTCGGCCGTAACCGCGCTGACGCAGCGGGGCCCGACGACGCTGGCAAACAGGATGGCGTGCCACGTCGGTGCCTTCAACACCGCCAGGGACATGAACGCCGAACCCGCGGAGCAAGAGCGGCAAGGTTTAACCACCTGATTTTTCATCTATCGGTGGCGGCACCAGAGTCCGGGGAACCGCAGGTCAGATCACCGGGATTAGCGGACAGCAGGGTAGCGCGGTTGCAGGCGGGCAAGGCTGGCCGCTTCGTCGCTGCGTCCGTTCTTCTGGTGGCCAGCGTGCTGGCTGAGTTCACAGCCGCGTATCGTCCGTGACATGAGGCTTTCGGAAGTACGAGAGCTAATACGGATCAAGCCGGTCGAGCTTGACGCGACTCGTCGGCGGCTTTCGGCTTGCCACGACATCGGTGACCTTCGGGCGGCGGGGCGGCGGCTGATCCCGCGGCCTGTCTTCGACTACGTTGACGGCGGCGCGGATGAGGAGTTGTCGCTGCGGGCTAACGTCAAGGCATTCCGGCAGTTCCGATTCCGGCCGCGGGCGCTGGTGGACGTGTCGGAGCCAGATATGTCCGCGCTTCTTTGGGGTGTGCCAGTGGCGCAGCCGCTGGTTTTGGCCCCGACCGGGTACACGCGGATGATGCATCCTGGTGGCGAGATCGCCGCTGCCAGCGCGGCGCAGCGGCACGGGCTGTCTTACACGCTGTCCACGATGGCGACGACGACGATCGAGGCGGTCGCCGGCGCGGCATTGACCGGCCAGAACACTCAGCCTGATCTGTGGTTCCAGCTGTACATCCTGCGTGACAAGGGGCTGACCAAGGAACTGGTCCAGCGGGCGGCCGTGGCTGGGTACCGCGTTCTGGTCGTGACGGTGGACACGTTCGTGACCGGCCACCGGACCAGGGACCGGCATCACGGGCTGGTCATCCCGCCTGAGCTGACGGCGCGGACGCTGGCCAGTATTGGCGGCAAACCGGGTTACTGGATCAGGATGCTGCGCAGTCCGGTCATCGACTTCGCGAACTTCGCCGGGAACGACGCGGTGAGCATCGAGGGCACCGGACAGCTGTTCAATCCGGCCATCACCTGGGATGACATCGCCGAGCTGCGGGCCAGCTGGCCCGGCCGGCTGGTGATCAAGGGACCGCTTGGACCCGTCGACGCGGCGCACGCGATGTCGGTTGGTGCCGACGGCGTGCAGCTCTCCAATCATGGCGGCCGCCAGCTCGACCGGGCCATGCCGCCGGTCGCCACGATCGCCGACGTTCGAGCGGCGGTCGGCCCGGACCCGGTCGTTCTTGTCGACTCCGGAGTCCGGCACGGTTCGGACATCGCGGTAGCGATCGCGCTTGGCGCGGACGCGTGCGCCATCGGACGGGCCTACCTGTATGGGCTGATGGCCGGCGGGGAAGCCGGGGTGGACAAGGCGCTCGACATCCTGGCCGAGCAGTTCAAGCGGACCATGCAGCTGCTCGGGGTGGGCTCGACAGCCGAGTTGCGCGAGATCGGCCCGAGCTTGCTGGCCGACGCACCGTGAGTGCGTCTTAACCACGGACCAACTCATTTATTTTGAAGAAAATTTGCGCAGGTCTTCTCGCCGTAGCCCGAGGCGAATGTTCGGCCATGTCAGGACTTGCACCAAGTTAGCGCGCCCGGAACCTGCAACAACGTTGACCCCGGGCTGTCGCGATAACAACGCCTCCAGGTCAACGTTGTTGTCCGTCCCCGGCCAGGTGCAGCATCGCTGACCCGGCACGGTCGTAATTCTCCAGCTGGCAGAGGCAGTCGCAGGCTACCTACAGACTCTGGCCGCCACGGTGACCCTGATCCAGAAGCGGGTCGACGGCACCGCTCCGGTCGGTGAGGGCGATCGTGCCGGCATTCGACGAGCTAGGCCTACTCGTCGGTCGTGGTCGCCTCGGTCCACAGGTCGAGCTCGGCGCGGTCGGCCTGGACCTTGCGCCAGACGGCGGCTGCGCCGACCAGCACGACGGCCAGGATGATCAGCTTCTTCACAGTTGCTTCCTCACTATTGCGCTTAAGCGCCACAGCCTAGCAAGCCAGGCTAGCGCTGACGGTCCACGCGCCTGGAGTCCCACACCGGCTCGGGGGCCTCATAGACCTCACCGGTCTCACCGAACACCATGAACCGATCGAACGACCGGGCGAACCATCGATCGTGGGTCACCGCCAGCACCGTCCCGGCGTAGCTTTCCAGCCCTTCCTGGAGTGCCTCGGCGCTGGCCAGATCCAGGTTGTCGGTCGGCTCGTCCAGTAGCAGCAACGTCGATCCCGCCAACTCGAGCAGCAAGATCTGGACCCTGGCCTGCTGACCGCCGGACAGGCTCGAGAACGGCTGGCGAGCGCAGAACTGCAGCTCGTAGCGCGAAAGCGCCGACATCGCCTCGTTGATGAGCAGCGCGTGCTCGGTCATCAGGATCTCGAGCGGCGTGCGCGTCGCCAGGTCGGGCCGGGCGTGCGTCTGCGCGAACATCCCGGGCACGACCCGGGCGCCGAGCCGGCAGATCCCGGAATGCGCGACAGTAACGGCCCCGCCGTCCAGGGACTGGTCGACCAGCCTCAGGAAATGCGATTTGCCTGAGCCGTTTGACCCCAGGATCGCGACCCGCTCGCCGTACCAGACCTCCAGGTCGAACGGCTGCATGAGCCCGGTCAGCTCGAGGTTCTCGCAGATCACGGCTCGCTTGCCGGTGCGTCCGCCGCGCAGCCGCATCTTGACGTTCTGCTCGCGGGGTGCCTCGATCGGCGGGCCTGCCTCCTCGAACTTGCGAAGCCTGGTCACCGCCGCCTGCAGCCGCGAGGCCATGGAGTCGTTGTAGCTGGCCTTCAGCCGGTACATGCGGACGAGTTGCTTGATCTTCTCGTGTTCCTCGTCCCAGCGACGACGCAGCTCATCGAGCCGCTCGATTCGGTCCCGGCGGGCCTGCGCGTAGGTCGCGAAGCCGCCGCCGTGGGTCCAGACATCGCCGTCTTCGACCGTGATGATCCGCTGAGCACAGCCGGCCAGAAGCTCCCGGTCGTGACTGACCATCAGCACGGTCTTCGGCGTCGCCACCAACTGCTGCTCGAGCCACAACTTGGCGGGCACGTCGAGGTAGTTGTCAGGCTCATCAAGGAGCAGTACCTCATCCTTGCCCCGCAACAACGACTCCAGCACCAGCCGCTTCTGCTCACCGCCTGAAAGAGTACGTACCGCCCGATATTGGCACCGGTCGAACGGGATTCCGATCGCCGCGACCGTGCACGCGTCCGCGTGCACCTCGAAGTCGTAGCCGCCCGCATCGCCCCACTCGGCCAGTGCGACGGCATAACGCATCTGGGCCGGCTCGTCGTCCCGCTCCATCATCACGAGCTCGGCCGAATCGAGCCGCGCGGCCGCCTCGCGAACCCGGGGCGCCGCGATCGACAGCAGCAGGTCTCTTACCGTCGAATCGTCTCGGATCCCGCCGATGAACTGGCGCATCACGCCGAGCCCGCCGCTGCTTGTGATCGTGCCGGACTGAGAAGGAATGTCCCCGGCGACCAGCCTCATCAACGTCGTCTTGCCGGCACCGTTCGGGCCGACCAGCGCGACGACTCTGCCGTCACCGGCTCGGAACGAGACTTCTTCGAGCAGGACCCGGCCGTCTGGGAGAGCGTGTGACAGATGCGCCACTTCTACATGGCCCATCAGGTGCCCCCTCCTGGTTTCACAAGCCCGGCCGCCTGCCCGACAATAGCCTGGTGAGTGCCGACAACCCTAACGATATTTCCCGGTTGCGGATCTCGGATGCCGACCGCGACCGGGCCGCCTCCTTGCTCAGCGACGCGCTGGCCGAAGGCCGTCTGACGCCGCAGGAGCACTCGGAGCGGCTGGACGCGATCTACGCGGCCAAGGTTCAAGCTGACATCGTCCCGGTGGTCAGCGACCTGCCGGGCGCGACCGCCGCGATCGCGGCCCAGACCAGTGCGCTCGCCCGGGCCGACTTCCTGGGCACCACGCAGGTGCGCGGCAAGCGGGCGCGGCTGGTCGCCGTGTTCGGCGGGATCACCAGGAAAGGCCGGTGGCACGTGCCGGCCGACAGCGAGGCAATCACGATCTTTGCCGGGGCGGAGTTCGACCTGCGGCAGGCCGTCTTTCCGGCGGGCGAGGCCCGGATGCGCACGATCTGCGCGCTGGGCGGCGTGGAAATCACCGTGCCGCCTGAGGTGCACGTGATCGACGACGGCTGGGCGATCCTGGGCGGGCGCGAGATACCGCCCGACACGCCGGAGTCGTCCCAGCCAAACTCCCCGGTCCTGCGCCTCACCGGGATCACGATTCTCGGCGGCATCTCGGTCCGGCGCCGGGCCCGCGACGTCGAGCTGCCGGGGAGCGATAGCTGGCAGCTCGAAAGCTGACCCCTTGCTGGCTGGCCCCTTTGCCGGCTGACCGCAGCGCCGGCCCGCGAGAGATGTTCCCCGGAACCCCCGGGCCGGCCGCTCCGCACTGGCCGGCCCCTGGGATCCGGCACTGGCTGACCGCGGCGCCTTCCCGGGCGGCGGCGGCCGTCCGGAGCCCCGGGCTGGCCGCCCTGCGCTGGCTGGCTTCTGGGATCCGGCACTGGCTGACCGCGGCGCCTCCCTGGGCGGCGGCGGCCGTCCGGAAGCCCGGGCTGGCCGCCCTGCGCTGGCTGGCTTCTGGGATCCGGCACTGGCTGACCGCCGTGCCACCCCGGGCGACCGCGGCCGTCCGGAGGCCCGGGCCGGCCCGCCCTGCGCTGGCACTGACCGGCCTCTGGAATCCGGCACTCAGCCCGCGCAAAGCTTTCTAAATCAAAGGCTTTAAATCTCTTTTTTTACGCATAACGCTTTGCGCGGGCGGTTTTCTTGGACCCAGAGGCCCGCCCAGCTCGGGCAAACCCAGGACCTAGCTAACTCAGGACCTAGCTAACCCAGGACCTAGTTGTCGGCCGGAACGACGACGGTCGTCATGATCTTGTCGGCGAAGGTCTGCTTCTTCTCGTCCCAGAGCGGGAACAGGTAGCCGATAAAGAAGAAACCGTCGCAAATGTGGCACAGGTCGCGCAGGAACGCGTTCATGGTGCCGATCGGCTGGCCGGTCTGCTCGCTGATCAGCTTGATCTTCATCTGGCGCTTGCCGAGCGACTGGCCCGCGCCGCCTTGGATCCAGCGGTTGTAGACGCCCCAGCCGATCGAGCCGACGAAGAGGAGGAAGTCCAGGAAGAGCGAGAATCCGAGGTTGCCGACGATGGCCGACAAGATGAAGACGACGATCCAGCCCACGATGATGGGCGCGCTGTCGATCAGAGACGCGACGACGCGGGTGCCCCACTCTGTGTAGGGCAACTGCCCGGCGGCCGCGTAACCGGGCTGGCCCTGGGGGGCGTAACCCTGATTGGCGTAGCCCTGGTTGCCGTAGCCCGGCTGCTGCACGTTCTGGCCCGGGTAGCCCTGAGCGGGCTGGCCCTGGTATCCCTGCGGCGGAATCTGGGTCTGATCCCCGTATCCCGCGGGACCCTGAGCGGGGTAACCCTGCGGGCCCTGGCCCGGGTAGCCCTGCTGGCCCTGCTGGCCCGGGTATCCCTGCTGGCCCTGCTGGCCCTGACCGGGATAGCCCTGTGGTCCTTGATATGCCATGGGGGTGTGCCTTTCGTGATATCTGCCGAGTGAATGCGGCAGACAGCACTGTACTGTGATGTTCAGGGGAGTTCGGGCTTTCTATGTCAACTCTGTTTTATATCAACTCGGCGCGGCGCAGTTGGTATAGCCAGCTTCCGGCCGAAATCGCGATCCCGGCTGCGGCTAGGCGGCGGCGGTTGCGAGCCGACATGGGCTTTGGCGGGGCGACTTTGCCGAGCGCCCGTGCGATCAGGATCGGGGCGGTGCCGAGCGTCGCGGCGGCGGCGAGGTAAACGAGCGGGTTGGCCTGCGCGGCGGCGGCCCAGTCGCCGTGCGTCAGCTCGACCGTTGCGGTGGTCAGCCCGCAGAACGGGCAGGGAACGCCGGTCAGGGCGCGCAGGGGACAGGGGAGACCGCGGCCGCCGGTGGGCTGCCCGATCAGCGGGTAGAGCGCGCCCAGGGCGGCCGCTCCCGCGCCGAGCACGGCGAGCTGCTCGGGAACTGAGTACGTCCGCTTGATGATCACTGTTCCTCCGGCACGATCGGGCGGTAGTCCGGCTGCCACATCAGCTCCTGCGGGTCGCGCGACTGGGGCTGGGCCCGGGCGACGCCGTCCTGCTCGGCGGCTCGCGCGACGGCCACGGCGACGGCGACTGAGGTCGAGCGCAGCTGCTCGACCGGCGGCAGCAACGGCGCGCCCAGCTCCGACGTATCGGTCAGGTGCGCGACCGCGTGCGCGGCGGCGGCCAGCATGCCGTCGGTAACCCGGCTGGCCTGCGCGGCGATCACGCCGAGGCCGATGCCGGGGAACACTAGCGCGTTGTTGGCCTGGCCGATGATGTAAGTCGTGCCGCCCCAGTCGACCGGCTCGAACGGGCTGCCCGTCGCGACCAGAGCACGGCCCTTGGTCCAGCTAATCAGGTCCTCCGCGGTGGCCTCGGCCAGCTCGGTCGGGTTCGACATCGGCAGGATCACCGGTCGCTCGACGTGGCTCGCCATCTCCTTGACGATCTGCTCGGTGAAGGCGCCGGACCTGGTCGAGGTGCCGATCAGGATCGTCGGGTGGACTCGGGCGACGACTTCAGCCAGGCCGATTCCGCCGTCGGGGCCGCGCTGCCAGCCGGCGACCTCGGCCGGATCTCGCGCCAGGTTCTGCTGGGCGTCGCTGAGGCCGGTCAGGTCCGAGGTCAGCAGGCCCGGGCGGTCCAGAGCCCAGAATTGTGCTCTGGCTTCCTGGGGTGAGAGTCCGTCTGTGAGTAGCTGCGCCCTGAGTTGGTCGGCGATGCCGGTCCCGGCCGTGCCGGCGCCGAAGATGACGATCCTGTGCCCGGTCAGGTCATTGCCCGTGGCTTTTACCGCTGCCAGCACGGCGGCGAGGTTGACCGCACCGGTGCCCTGGATGTCGTCGTTGAAGGTCAGCAGGCGATCGCGGTACCGGTCGAGCAGCCGCCGGGCGTTGTTCAGGCCGATGTCCTCCCAGTGCAGCAGCGCCCGGGGGAAAAGCTTGCCGACCGCTTCGACGAACGCGTCCAGGAACTCGTCGTACTCGGCCGGCGAGACCCGCGGCCGCCGGTTGCCGATGTACAGCGGATCATCGAGCAGGCTCTGCCGGTCGGTGCCGACGTCCAGCACAACCGGGAGCGTCCGGTTCGGGTCGATCCCGCCGGCCGCCGTGTAGACAGCCAGCTTGCCGACCGCGATGTGGATGCCGCCGACGCCCCAGTCGCCGATGCCGAGGATCGCTCCGGCATCCGTCGCGACGACCAGGTCGATCTCGCTGCCGTCGACGTCAATATTGCGCAGCGACTCCTCGATCAGCCCGGGATGGGTGACCGACAGGTACACGCCGCGCGGCCGCCGGTACTCGTTGCTGTAGTTCTTGATCGCCTGGCCGATCGTGGGCGTGTAGACGATCGGCAGCATCTCGCGCAGGTGGGTGATCAGCAGCCGGTAGAACAGCACCTCGTTCCGGTCGTGGACCTCGGTCAGCAGGACGTTCTTGGCCAGGTCGGTGGGCTGGCGCTGGTACTGCGCGTAGACCCTGGCGACCTGATCGTCGAGCGTGACGTGGGCCGGCGGGATCAGCCCGGTGATGCCGAGCGCGTGCCGCTCGGCGTAGCTGAACGCGGTGCCGCGGTTGAGCCGTGGATCGGAGAGGATCTGGCGGCCGCGCATCGTCGTGTGCCACCGGCCCTCGTCGTCCAGCCACAACGTCCGCATGCTGGCCCTTCCGCCCAAGTCAGTGTCGCCGAAGTCAGTGTCGCCCCGAAGTCAGAGTCGCTAAAGTCAGTCGATCCGGCCCATACCAGGCGATGTAATAGTCGCAGATTGACTGAGCCTCATGCCGAGGGACTTACCCGGCTTGGCTGGGGCAGTATGGGGTTCGTGACCATCAAGCATGTGACCGCAAGCACGTTTGTGTTTACCAAGCTCGACGATGAGTGGCGGCTCGGCCTGATCTTGCACCCGCTGTTCGGTCGGCTGATGATTCCCGGCGGGCACGTCGAGCCGAACGAGTCCGCTCCCGAGACGGCGCGGCGCGAGGTCGCCGAAGAGACCGGCCTCGCCATCACGATCTTGCCGGCGCCATCCGTGCCGGTGCCCGATGCCGTGACTGAGCTGGGCCGGCTGGTGAGCCCGCCGTGGTGGATCCTCGAGCAGCCGGTGGACAGCGACAATCACCTAGCCGAAGCGCATATTCACGTGGACCACATCTATGTGGCGATCGCGAACCTGGCCGAGCCGCTGACTCATCCGGCGCATCCGTTCAGCTGGCACGCGCTCGGTGAGCTGCCGGCGCTGAACATGTTCGAGGACACCCGGGCGCTGGCGACGATGTTGTTCGGCGAGATCGAGTCTTTGTCGTCGCAGCTAGCTGAGGCCTCTTAGTCAGTCCTGGTTTCCGGACTCATCGGGGCTTTGGTCCCACAGGGCCTGGACCATGGCGATCGTGTCGGCTTCGGTGGCTGGCTTGTCGTCGCGGTAGCGCAGGACGCGGGCGAAGCGCAGGGTGACGCCGCCTGGGTAGCGCTTGCTGGCTTGCACGCCGTCGAAGGCAATCTCGGCGACTAGCTCAGGGCGCACTTTGACGACGCCGTAGGGCTTGGTTACGTCGGCCTGGTCCGGCGGATCGGCTAGCTCGAGCAGGTGGCTGGTCTGCCAGCGCAGCATCTCGTCGGTCAGGCCCTTGAACGTCTTGCCCAGCATGACGAACTTGCCAGTATCGGTGTCCCTGGCCCCCAGATGCAGGTTCGATAGCAGGCCGGTCCGGCGGCCGTGTCCCCACTCGGCCGCGAGGATGACCAGGTCGAGGGTGGTGCGCGGCTTGACCTTGATCCAGTCGCTGCCCCGGCGCCCGGTCTGGTACGTGGCGCCGGTGGATTTGACCACGACGCCCTCGTGGCCCTTGGCGATCGCGGCCGCGAAGAAGGCGTCCGCTTCCTGCGGGTCGGCGGTCACGATCCGGGGGACCAGCAGCTCGGGCGGGACGATCGCGGTCAGCTCGGCGAACCGGTCGGTCGCGGGTTCGTCGATGAGGTCTCGACCGTTCAGGTGCAGCAGGTCGAACATGAACGCGGTGAGCGGCACGCCAGGGACCGGCTGCCCGCCGACCAGTTGACTGGCAGCCCGTGCGCTAGTGACCTGGAACGGATAGGGGCGGCCGTCCGGGCGCAGGGCGATGGCCTCGGCGTCGATCACGACCGAACGGGCGTCCAGGGCCAGCGCGATTGCCTGGATCTCCGGCAGCCGCTCGGTGATGTCGTCCAGGGTCCTGGTGAAGACTTGGACGTGCTGGCGCTGGCGGTGGATCTGGATCCTGATCCCGTCGATCTTCCAGTCCAGTGCGGCCGGACTGATCTTGACGAGCGCCGCTTCCACGTTCGGCGCCGAAGCGGCGAGCATCGGCTTGATCGGCTGCCCGACGGTGAGCGTGAAGCCGCGCAGCACCTCGACGACGCCGTCCGGGCCGGTCCCGTCCTCGACTGCGCCCAGCGCCGCCCGGGCAACCTGCGGCAGCGAACCCCGCAGCTGATTCGCTCGCCGCACCTCCGCGGCCGGTGCGCCGGCGGCGAGCGCGACCGCCTCGATCATCACGCCCTCAAGCGCGCCCTGATGCAGCTCACCCGCGATCAGCCGGACCAGGAACTGCCGCTCGCTCTCGGTCGCCCGCCCGATCAGCTCCCCGAGCGCGGCCCGGCGCTGCGCTTGGGAGCCCGGCCCGAGCATGGCGCCGATCGCCTCGAACGTATCGTCGGTCTCCCGAAGCGTCAGCACAGGCTCGCGCTGCGCTAGCCCCGGGGTTTGCTGGACAGTGCCGTCGGGGCCGGTCTGGCCCTGCTGGCCCTTTTGGTCCGGCGGCGCCAGGTCCATCACGGCCGCGTACCCGACCCCGATCTGGCGCTGGGTCAGGTCGCCGGACAGGAACGCGACCGCGATCGGCACCTCATCGGGCGGCACCCGCGCCAGCAGGCCGGCGATCGCGGTGATCTTCGCCTTGCGGCCAGGCGAGGCGGCGACCTGCGCCGAGGTCGCGACGAGTTCACAGAGCTGCACAGTCCGATTCTGCCGGAACGTACTGACAGCAGGTCGGTCAGTGCGTACGGGAAAGGCCGTTGACCCCAGGCTGGGACAGGTCGCGCTGCTTGTCCGCGCTCGGGTCCATCATCGTCCCGCGCTGATCCGATGCGCCTTTGGCCGGCTTGCTGCGCTGCCCGGTCGGCATCGCCTTCGACTTGCTCCGCATGGCCATCGCGGTCGCGGCCGCGGCTCCGGCGGCCAGCAGCGCGGTCCCGGCCAGTACCTTCGGCCAGCGCCTGGCCTGCGGAACCGGCGGGTCGAGTCGCCGAGCCGCGGACGCGAGCACCGAGGAGACCCTAGGCGCCACGTGCTCCTGCACCGAGATGCTGCCGCGCGCCGCCCTGACCGCCATCCAGGCCCGGACCCGGCCGACCCTGGGCTTGGCCCAGGTCGCCGTCATCCCAGCGCCGCGCTGGGCGGTCATCGTGGCCTTCTTCGTCATCGGGCGAGCCTGATCGGCGAGCCGCGATGCGTGCAGGGCGATCTTCCTGGCCCGCCACTGCATGTCGGCCGCTGGCATTGTCGCCCGCTTTTGAGTCGTAACAGACACTATGTCCTCCCCCGTGATTAATCCCCCCGAGGAACTTCCCCCTACCGGGTGCGCCAATCCCGCTCGGCCGGGCTGATGACTCAATAGCGCGCATATGCTGGCCGAGAGGTTGCAATGTGGCCCAGCCAGGATCGTTCCGGGGGGTCGTCTCCCGGGTCAGCACCGAGCGGTCGCCTGGCGTGACAGGATTTCGGCTATGACTAATACGCTCACCGCGACGCTGCGGACCAACCAAGGAACGATCGTCGTCCGGCTCTTCCCCGACGAGGCACCCCAGACGGTGCAGAACTTCGTCGAACTGGCGGAGGGGTCGAAGCAGTGGCAGGACCCGAAGAGCGGCCAGGCGACCACGGCGAAGCTCTACGACGGCACGATCTTCCACCGGGTAATCCCGCAGTTCATGATCCAGGGCGGCGACCCGCTCGGCAGCGGCCGGGGCGGCCCTGGCTATGAGTTCGCCGACGAGTTCCGTCCAGAACTGAGCTTCAACCGGCCTTACCTGCTCGCGATGGCGAACGCCGGTCCCGGCACCAACGGCTCGCAGTTCTTCATCACCACGGTGCCCACTCCGCACCTGAATCGCAAGCACACGATCTTCGGCGAGGTCATCTCGGGCAGCGAGGTCGTCGACGCGATCAGCAACGCGCGGACCGGCAGAAACGACCGGCCGGCCAATGACGTGGTGCTCGAGTCGGTCGTGATCGATCGCGGCGGTAACGCTGCTGGTTAGGACGGGCAGAGGAGATGGCTTTCCCCCAGGGCCCTGGCTCAGGCGTCAATGACTCGGTTGGCAATGACTCAGGCGCCGCCGCGCCGACGTGTTACCGGCATCCGAATCGCGAGACCTATGTCTCGTGCGTCCGGTGCGGCCGGCACGCCTGCCCTGACTGCCTGCGGTCAGCGGCCGTCGGCCAGCAGTGCGTCGAATGCGTCAAGGACGGCAACCGGGGTTCGCGACAGGCGGTCGGGCGCTTTGGCGGGAAGGTCGACCAGAAGCCCGTCATCACGTACACGATCGTGGCGCTCTGCGTCCTGGCCTACCTGGTCGAGCTGACCAACAGCACGAAGATCATCACGAACGGCGGCATGTTCGGCTACGAGGTGGCGTTCGGCCAGTGGTACCGCCTGATTACCAGCGCGTTCTTGCACGAGCCGCCGGGCAGCGGGATCGGCCTTACCCACATCATCTTCAACATGTGGGCACTGATCGTGATCGGGCCGTCGCTTGAGCGCCTGCTCGGCCGGTCCAGGTTCATCGCCTTGTACCTGGTCAGCGCCCTCGCTGGGTCGGTGACGCTGTACCTGATCGCCCCTGGGCAGCTAGCGATTGGTGCGTCGGGCGCGATCTTCGGCCTGTTCGGCGGCTGGATCGTGATGGCCAGGAAGCTGCGGATGGACATGCGGCAGATAGCCGTACTGATCGTCATCAACCTGGCGATCACTTTCCTGGTCCCGGGGATCGCCTGGCAGGACCACATCGGCGGCCTGATCGCCGGCACCGCGCTGACCGCGGCCTATGTGTACGCGCCGAGAGCGAACCGGACGCTCATTCAGGTCGCCGCGACCGTAGCGATGCTGGTCTTGATCGTCGTCGGGGTCGTGGTGAAGGACCTGAGCCTGGTGCACACCGTGCGGTTCTAGCCGTAGACGCAAAGGGGGCGCTCACCGCACGGTGAGCGCCCCCTTTGCTTGCTTTGAGTCTTGCTTTGAGTCATCGCCACCTGGTGGCGAACATCACGCCGACGACGATCAGCGCGAACCCGACGACGAGGTTCCACTGATGCAGGGCTGAGATCGGCAGGTTCTGGCCGCTGATGTAGAAAGTGGCGATCCAGCCCAGGCCGACCAGCAGGCAACCGAGCATGGTCGGGACCAGCCACGCCGGGCTGACCTGGGCCTTGGTCGAGCGCTGCGGCGGGGTGTAGACCGCCTTCTTCCTGGTTTTGGACTTAGGCACGGTTTTCTCCTGGACAGCATCTGGGCGCGCCGCTGGTGCGTGGCGCTTGACCGTAAGCGTAGTTCTTCATTGCGGTAGCCGGTCCGCCGCTAATTCACTCTCTCGTCGAATCACTGCGCGGTTGATGAGGTTGGCGACGGACTAGACGGGCTTGGCGACGGACTCGGCGATCCCGATGACGGGCTCGACGACGGAGACGACGGCGGCGGACTTGACGCTGACCCTGGCTCGACGTACAGGGTGACCGTGCTGCCTGGCAGCACGACCTTCTGGGCGCCAGGGGCCTCTTGCCAGACCGAGCCGGGCGGCGAACCGGGCGGGCCTTGTTCCTTGATGATATTCGGCACCAGGTGCGCGGCCCTGATCTGCGTTTCCGCATCGCTGGCCTGCTCATCGGTCACCGTCGGCACCTGGACACCGCTACCAGAGACGCGGAGCACGATCTGAGTGGACAGCGGCGCCCTGGTACCGGCCGCCGGGATGGAGCTGATCACGTCACCTTGGGCGATCGTCAGGCTAGCGATCGGATGGCTGCTCTGCGTAACCACGGTGAAGCCATCAGAGCGCAACGTGGATTCGGCCTCGGCGACGCTCATGCCGTGTACGTCCGGGATGGCCTTTGCGCCGGGCCGGGCGTTGTAGAACACCTTGACCGTGCTGCCCTTGCTGATGGACTTGCCCGCCGCCGGGTCAGTCCCGGTGACAAGGTTGGGCTTGCCGGTCGTGGTGACCTTCGGGACGCCGACCGGCTTGAAACCCGCGTTCGACAGCTTTTTCTCGGCGGCACCTAGCTTCAAGCCGGTGACCGGCGGGACCGGCTTGCTCTGTGACGTGACGTGGCTGCCGTGGCCGTTGATGGCTTCGTAGGCGAGCACCACCGCCCCGATTACCACGAGCGCGACCACAGCGGCGATCCACGGCCAGATCGGCCGCTTACGACGACCAGGCGGGTACTGGTCCTGACCGCCGCTGTCGGGCGGGCCGTACTCATACGGCGGGATCCCTCCGGTCACACCCGTGCCCTGCAGCTGAGTCGCGCCCAGCGGGTCCATCCGCCTGGTGCCCGGCCCGCCGGGGCCGACGTAGGTGCCGGTCGGGCGCATCTGGGCGCCAACCGGGTAGCCGGACATCGCGCGCTGGATGTCGCTGCGCATCTCGGCGGCGGTCTGGTACCGCTCGCCGGCGTCCTTGGCCATCGCGCGCAGCACGATCGGGTCGGCCCAGGCGGGCAGCTCAGGATCGACCCGCGACGGCGGGATCGGGTTCTCCCTGACGTGCTGGTAGGCGATCGCGACCGGCGAATCGCCGGTGAACGGCGGCCGGCCAGTCAGCAGCTCGTACAGCAGGCAACCCACTGAGTACAGGTCTGACCGCGAGTCGACCCGTTCACCTCGAGCCTGCTCGGGGGACAGGTACTGTGCCGTTCCGATCACCTGTGCGGTCTGGGTCATCGTGGCCTGAGCATCAGATAGTGCCCGGGCGATGCCGAAGTCCATCACCTTGATCTCGCCCTGGCGGTTGAGCATCACGTTGCCCGGCTTGATGTCGCGGTGCACGATTCCGTTGCGGTGGCTGTAGTCCAGCGCCCGCAGCACGCCGTCGGTGATCTCAAGCGCCCGCTCGGGCAGCAGCCGGCGGTCATCGCGCAGCAGGTCCCGGATCGTGCGGCCGTCCACGTACTCCATCACGATGAACGGGACGTGCGAGGTGGGGGTCGTGTCTTCACCGGTGTCGTAGACCGCGACGATGGACGGATGGTTCAGCGAGGCAGCGGACTGAGCTTCCCGCCTGAATCTGGCCTGGAACGTCTGATCCCTGGCCAGATCCTCACGCAGGGTTTTTACCGCGACGATGCGGTCGAGGCGAAGGTCGCGCGCCCGGTAAACCTCGGCCATGCCTCCGCGCCCGACGACGCCGTCGAGTTCGTAGCGGCCGCCGAGCAGCCTGGGCTGGGTCATGTCTCGCACTTACGTTACCGTCCTGCGTCCTGTTGGCTCGTCCGGCCGAACTGGCTGTTTGAAACCAGGCGGGCCGTATCGGAAATTTATGTGCAGCCTTGCCTTACGAGCGCTCACTGTTGCCCCAGGAACGCCTGGATGACCTTGACCGCGATCGGTGCTGCCGCTGCGGCACCAAAACCGCCCCCCTTGACAATGACGCCGACAGCGATCTGCGGGTTATCGGCCGGCGCGAAACAGGTGAAGACCGCGTCGTCGATGCCGATAGCCTCGGCGCCGTTCTGCGCCGTGCCGGTCTTGCCCGCGATGTTGATATGCGTCGCCGGCGGCCCGGCCGTCGCGTAAGCCGTGCCGCTAGGGTTGTGCGTCACGCTTTCCATCATCGTCGTGAGGTAAGACGCCACCTGGGAGCTCACAACCTGCCGGATCTCGGTGGGAACAGCTTTCTGAACTACCTCCTGATCCGGAGCTCTAACCTCCTGGACCAGGTACGGCGTCATCATGACGCCGTGATCGGCCACGGTGGCGGCGATCATCGCTTCCTCAAGCGTCGTGACCTTGTCGTCGAACTGGCCGATCGCCGACTGGGCGATCTGGGCGCGATCGGTGAGCAGCGGGTACTGGCTCGGTGAGACCGGCAGCGGGATCGTCAGGTTCGGATCGTTGAAGTTGTAGTTGTTGGCATAGGTGTGCAGGTTCTGGCCGCCGAGATGATCGCCGAGCTCAGCGAACGCCGTGTTACATGACAGCGTCAGCGCGATCAGGATCGACGGCCTTCCATCGGCGCACGGCCCGTCGTCATCGTTATGGATGGCGGCACTACTGCCTGGCAGCGGATAGACCGTCGGCGCGGGAATGGTCGAGTCCGGGTTGTTCACCTTGTGGGTTTCGAACGCCGTGGAACTCGTCACGAGCTTGAAGGTCGAGCCCGGCGGGAACGTGTCGTTGATCGCCCGGTTGAGCAGCGGCTGGTTCGGGTCTTCTCGGTAGGCCTTGTCGATCTTGGCGAGAGTTCCGCTGTTCTCCGTGGCGTATTTGTTCGGATCGAAGGTCGGGTAGGAAGCCAGCGCGAGGATGGCTCCGGTACTGGGGTTGATCGCGACCACGGCCGCGACCTTGCCAAGCTGGGCCAGTGCCGCATAGGCAGCGGCCTGCGCCTTCGGGCTGATCGTCAGGTAGATGCTGGCGCCCTGCCGCGACTTGCCGGTGAACAGGCCCTTCAGGTTGAAGACGGCCAGGCTCGGTGCGGTGCCGTCCAGGAACTTGTTCTCCGCCAGCTCGATTCCGGTAATCCCGCCGGGTGAGGTCGTTCCGAGAATCGAGTCGTAGCCGGTGACCGGGGCGTAGGTGAAGGGGTCGGGGTAGACCCGCTGGAAGAAGCCGCCCTTGATGGCCTTGGACTCCGCGACGACCTTCTGCGGGCCGGTGCCGCCGGCCGCAATGATCTCGCCGCGCTGGTTCTTCTGCTGCTGGTCGAAGATCCGGCGGTTCCCCGTCTCGCTGGCGAGTGAATTGACCCTGAATACCTGCAGGTAGTTCACCCAGCCGAGGAGCACGACGAACATCGCCAGGCAGGCGATCGACATTCGGCGCAGTGCCTTGTTCATCCTGCTCGCACCACCTGAGTCAGCCCCTCGTCCTGGATCGGTTGCGGTGCTGGTCGTCTGGCGGTGTCGCTAATTCGCATGAGCAGCCCGATCACGATCCAGCTTGCGATCAGCGACGACCCGCCTTGGGAAAGGAACGGCGTGGTGATGCCGGTGAGCGGAATCATGTTGGTCACGCCGCCAAGGATGATGAAGACCTGCAGCGCGAAGATGAAGGCAAGGCCGCCGGCCAGCAGCTTGGCGAACGGGTCACGGACCGCGACCCCGGCGCGCAGCCCGCGCTGCGTGATCAGCCCGTAGATCAGCACGATCGCCATCAGCCCGGTCAGCCCGAGTTCCTCACCGAATCCGCTCAGGATGAAGTCGCTCTGCACCAGCGGCGTCTGGAACGGCTCGCCCTGGCCGAGGCCGGCGCCGAACAGTCCGCCGAACGCCATCCCCTCAAGGCTCTGCACGACCTGATAACCGTTGCCGAGCGCCTGGGCGAACGGATGCAGCCAGACCTCGAAGCGCTCGTGTACGTGCGGGATGAATAGCTGCGCGATGGTCGCCCCGCCCACGAACATCAGCACGCCGATCAGCATCCAGGACGTGCGCTGCGTCGCGAGGTACAGCATCACGATGAACATGCCGAAGAACAGCGCCGAGGTACCGATGTCGGACTCGAAGATCAGCACCAGCAAGCTGGCGATCCAGATGACGGCGATCGGGCCGAGGTCACGCCCGCGCGGCAGGTCGATTCCCATCACCCGGCGACCGGCCAGCGATAGCACGTCCCGCTTCCTGACCAGGTAACCCGCGAAGAATATGGCGAGCGCGATCCTGGCGAACTCGCCTGGCTGGATCGAGAAGCCGCCGATCGTGATCCAGACCTTGGCTCCGTTGACGTAGCTGAACCGGTCCGGCAGGACCGCTGGGATCGCGAGCACGATCAGGCCGAGCGTCCCCAGCGTGTAGGTGTAGCGCTGCAGCACTCTCGGCTCACGGATCACCGCGAGCACGAGGACGAAAGCGACCAGGCCGACCGCGGTGTACATCAGCTGAATGAGGGCCGAGCTCGTGGTGAGCGTCGAGATCTGGATGCCCGGGTTCTTGCCGCGGCCGGACTCCTGCAGCCGGTAGATAAAGACCACGCCAAGGCCATTGAGCAGCCCGGCCAGGGGAAGCAGCAGCGGATCGGCCCACGGCGCCAGGAACCGTACCGCTACGTGCGTCCCGAGCAGCAAGACCGCGAAGCCGCCGACGTAGGTGATCAGGCCGGACGGCACGTGGCCGTTCAGGCCGAAGCCGGCCGCCGCCCACGCGAACGCCATGATCACGATCGCGAAACCGAGCATGGCCAGCTCGATTCCGCGACGGCTGTGCGGCAGCGGGACCGCCCCGAGCCCGCCCCGCGGAACCGGCTGATCGTCGAAGGGGCTTGCGGCCGCACTCATCCGGAGGCTCCGGTGAATGCCGGGCAGAAGGCCGGCAGCACGGGTTCTGGCGGGTAATTCACGTGCTTGACCGAATGCGGCCGGCCTGTCGTCCGCTTCTTGGTCGGGTTGGTCTTCTTGTGCGCAGCGGTCTTGTTGGGCGCAGCGGTCTTGTTGGCCTGACGTTGGCTTGTCTTGGAATTCGAGGTCTTGGTCGGCCCGCCGCTGGTGCTGGTGTTTTTAGTCGTCCCGGTGTGCCTCGTGGTACCGGGGGACTTGGTCGGGCCGCTCGTCTTGGTCGGCGTCGGGTGTGTGGCGGGTGCAGTGTGCTTAGCCGGCGCAGTGTGCTTGGCCGGAGCGGCGGGCTTGGTGGTCGTGCGCTTGGCCGGAGTCTTGCTCTTAGTGGATTTGGCCTTGCTGTGGTGCTTGGCCGGCGGCTTGGGCTTGGGCTTGTTCGCCACCCACTGGACGATGTCAGCCTGGACGACCGCGCACTTGTAGTCCTGCCTGAACTGGGAGATGATCCGCAGCGCCTGCCGAAGGCTCGCCTCGGGCCCGATCGTTGACCGGATCGATCCGGCCTCACTGGTCGGCAGCTTGGACAGCGGGATGGTGGTCCGCTGCACGACAGTAGACAGGCTCATCCCGGCCACGGACTGGGCGACCCCGCGGAACACCACGACGTTGCCGCGATCCGTGCCGACGTAGAACTGGCTCTGGGTCAGCCGCCAGCCGAAGTATCCGGCCACGCCGACGACGCTGACCAGCAGCATCAGGACACAAGTGACCACCGGCCAGCGCCGTCGGCGCGACCTGTGCCTGGGCCGGTCGTCTTCCTCTTCCTCGTCTTCGGGGTCCTCGCCGGGCCCGAAGACGTCGGCTTGGGCGCCGGGGGCCGGCTCAGGGGCGGGAACCGGCGGTGGCCCGGTCACGATCCCGGGATCGGCTCCATGCTCGGCCTGCTGGATAGCCTGCGCTAGCTGATGAGCACGGGCGGCCGGGCTGTCGCTGCGCATCGGCTCGCTGCCGCCATCATCGTCCCCGGCCGTCAGCGCGCCGACAATGACCGATTGCAGGCTCGCCTGCTGGCCGTCATCGGTGTCGACGACGTCCGCGAGCACGCAGGTGATGTTGTCCGGCCCGCCGCTGCGGATCGCCAGGTCGACGAGCTGGTCCGCGGCCGCGTCGAGATCGGTGAGCTCAGCCAGCGTCATCCGCAGCGTCTCATCGGTGACGACGTCGGTCAGGCCGTCCGAGCAGAGCAGGAACCGGTCGCCGACCCTGGACTCGAACATCTCCAGATCGGGATCGGCGGGAATGCTGCTCTGCAGCGCGCGCATGACCAGCGACCGCTGCGGATGGGACGCGGCCGCCTCCGGGGTCAGCCGGCCCTCGTCGACTAGGGACTGGACCAGCGTGTGGTCGTGAGTGATCTGCCGCAGCGCTCCGTCGCGGAGCAGGTAACCGCGCGAGTCGCCGATATGGCAGATCGCGACGTCGGGGCCGTGCCACAGCAGCGCGGTGACCGTGGTGCCCATGCCCTCGGTGGCGGGATCGGTCTGCGTGATGAGCCGCAGCGCCGCGTTGGCATCGGCGATCGCCGCGCCGAGCACGGCCAGCATGTCGATGCCGGTGGTGTCGGCATCAAGCGGAGCGAGCGTCTTGATCGCTACGGCGCTGGCTACCTCACCAGCCGCGTGCCCGCCCATGCCATCGGCGATGGCAAGCAGATGCGGCCCGGCGTAGGCGGCGTCTTCGTTGCCCTCTCGGAGCAACCCGACGTCCGACCGGACCACATAGCGCAGGGCGATGGTCATCTGCGCAGCTCCAGGACGGTTTTGCCGATGCGGATAGGCATGCCTACCTGCACCGGGGTTGGTGCCGATACCTTCTGCCGGTCCAGATAGGTGCCATTGGTCGAGCCTAGGTCCTCGACAACCCATTCGCCGTTCTGCGGGTAGATCCTGGCGTGCCTAGTTGAGGCGTAGTCGTCGGTCAGCACTAGCGTCGCATCGCCCGCCCGGCCAATGGTGATCTGTTGATCGGCGAGCGTAATAGTAGTTCCTGCGAGGTTGCCACCGGTTACCACAAGTTCCCTCGCGGACGACCTGGATCGGCCCGGTCTGGCCGGCTTCGCCGGCCGTGGTGGCGGTGGCGCCCCGCGTATCCCCTGTTTCGCTGCCCGGCGCTGCTTGCGCGGCGAGGCGGGCTGGTCGAACAGGTCGGTGCGCACTACCCCAACCGCAGCGATGACGAATAGCCAGAGGACGGCAAGAAACGCCAGCTTGATCAGGTCGAGGGTCAGCGGATTCATCGGGTCATGCGTCCTTAGGTAGCCGAGAGCCGGCGATGGCGTCAGTGTGCTTTGCGGCTCCGGTGTCAAGAACTGCTTGATTGTTGCTGCTCGTCAGTAGGTACCGTCCTTGCGGAAAACCAAGGTCGTGCGGCCAAGGGTAACGCGAGTGCCGTCAGTGAGCGATACCCGTCGGATCGGCTGTCCGTTGACGAATGTGCCGTTCGTCGACCCAAGATCCACGAGTACGACTTCGCCGTCTTCGACGCGAATCTCGGCATGATGACGTGACACACCCTGATCAACGAGTCGCAGGTCGCAGTCGGTTCCTCGACCCAGGATCGTCAGCGGCGAGGTGAGCGGGAAGGTGCGCTGAGTACCTCCGCCTCCGCCTGGATCCGCCGTCGACACGAGCAGCCGCGGCGCACCGGGAAATCCCTCTTGCGGGCGCGGAATGTCGCTGGCTGGCCTGCGGATCTCACCGTCTTCGACGGTGGTACCCCTGATAACCCCAGACCGGATGCGGAACGTGCCAATGGTGAGATCCGGGACGCCCTCGAACCTTATGCGTACCGGCCCGACAAACGAGTAACCCTGTTCCCTCGCGTGATCCCGGGCCAGGGTTGCCAGTTCGATGCCCAGGTTGTCGGCAAAAACCTCGAGCCGGTCATAGTCGGCCTGGGCGATCTCGGCGACGAAATCATTCGGCACGAGCGTCCGGCCCTGCGCCACGATCGCGGCTCGGTCGTCCATCTCACGCTGGACCGCGCCGGCGATTTCGGTTGGTTGCAGGTCGGATTTGAACGCGCGTGCGAAGCCGCCGTCGTACATCCCCTGGAGCCGATGCTCGAAGCGCTGCAGCACTCCCACCATGCACCTCCTCTCCCGTTCCGCCTTCGATGGTATCGGCGGGATGGCATAGCTCGTGGCGTGCTAACCTGTCTGACGCGCCAGGGCGGGTGGCGGAACGGCAGACGCGCACGGTTCAGGTCCGTGTGTCCGAAAGGACGTGAGGGTTCAAATCCCTCCTCGCCCACGTGCCGGCCCCGCGTGCTTACTGATCTTCGATCGGTTACGCCGCGGGGCCGCGATGTCTTCCGGGGGCGACCCCCGGATCCCCACGTTACGGTGGCCGGGCTGGAAAGTAGCTGGCTCGCGCAAGTCTGCACGGTCGTCCCACCCAGCAGGTCTGAGGTGGGTGTGGAGGGCGTACTGATTGGCCGCCGGCGTGCGGCGGGTCGCTGACAGCACGGGTGATGGGTGCACGCACGCGGCCTCTCTGCCCTGGTTGTACCGGTGTATGCGGACGTTTCGCTTGGTCACGGACGCGGCACCGGGCTGGACGGGGCAGAATCATTATCGTGCCCGAACTTCCTGAAGTGCAGTCGCTTGCTGCGGACTTGCGAGAACGCGCGGTCGGCCGGACCATCGAGCGGGCGGATATCGCGGAATTTTCGGTACTTAAGACCTACGACCCGCCGCTGTCGGCGCTGCATGGCGCGACTATCACGGACACCGCCCGGTACGGCAAGTTCCTGGATCTGCTCGCCGATCCGCCCGCGAGTTCGGCGGGTTCGGGCAAACTCCACCTGATCACCCATCTAGCCAAAGCCGGCTGGCTTCGCTGGCGCGACCAGCTGGGCGATACCCCGCCAAAGCCAGGTAAGGGCCCGCTGGCGTTCAGGCTCAAGTTCGAAGACGGTGCCGGGTTCGACCTGACCGAGGCCGGTACCCGCAAGCGACTGGCCGTATACCTGGTCACCGATCCGATGGCCGTGCCCGGCATCGCCTCGCTCGGCCCTGACCCGCTGGCGCCCGAGTTCACGGTCGAGGTGCTGGCCGGAATGCTCAACGGGCGCCGGACCCAGATCAAAGGTGTGCTGCGCGACCAGAAGATCATCGCGGGCATCGGCAACGCCTACTCCGACGAAGTCCTGCACGCCGCCAAGATGTCACCGTTCAAGCTGGCGTCCAGCCTGACCGATGAGGACATAGCCGAACTGCACAAGGTGATCCTCGCGACCCTCCAGTCGGCAATCGAGCGTTCCGCCGGCTTGGCGGCATCCGAACTCAAGGCGGAGAAGAAGGCAGGCCTAGCGGTACACGGCCGGGCCGGCCAGACCTGCCCGGTCTGCGGCGACGTAGTCAGAGAAGTCTCATTCGCCGACTCGGCCCTCCAGTACTGCCCTACCTGCCAAACCGGCGGCAAACCCCTAGCCGACCGCCGCCTGTCCCGCCTGCTCAAGTAACCCGCATCCCCTCACCCGACCACCACGCCGACGTTCCCCGCGTCGTTGGGTCAAGCGGAAGACTTCGGGGGGCTATTTGACGCGAAGTCTTCTGGCTGATGAGTCGGGGGGTGACGCGCGGGCGCCACCGGCACGCAATGGTTCGTATTGCGGTGCCTACTGAGCCCCAAATACCCCAATGGCGTCACTAGCCACAAAATTCACCGGGCGTGATCATTTCTGAATCGGGTGAATGCGCGGATTCATCTGGGTCTTCGGGGGTGAATGTGCGTATTCATCCGTGTGCCGGGTCCGGCGCGCCAATCCCATGGGTAACACTGGTCGCATTTATCGCAGTGGTCACGCATGGCTGGTCCGCCGACCCGCAGGCCGACGGACCAGACCCGCTGGCGGGTTGGCCTAGGGGGGTTGGCCTGGCGGGTTGGCCGATGGGGGTTGGCCTAGGGGGTTGGCCTGGCGGGTTGGGCTGGGGGTTGGCCAGGCCGGGGCTGCGGCTTAGTAGAAGGTGTTCTTCAGCGAGTTGAAGATGTTTACGTCGCAGCCGCCGTCGGAGATTACCCGGTTGACGGGCTTGCCGAATAGCTTGCCTTTGAGCACGATCTGCTCGGCGCTCAAGATGATCATCGGGCACATGATCGGCTTCTTCAGCTGAGCTAGTGCCTTTCTAACGCCGAATAGCGCCTTGCAGGCCGCGGCTGGATCCGGCGCGGTGCCGCCTGCTGGCTGACAGCGCAGGGTCCAGTGCGTGGGTCCGCCGCCACCTTTCTTATGAAAGATGCTCACGGCGACCGCCACGTTGGCCGGTGCCGAGATGCGCGCGGTGGTGCTCTTGCCGCCGCTGCCGGGGCTGGCGTGCGGTGCGAGTTGCGTGCCGCAGCCGGCCACAGCGCCGGTGACCGCGATCAGGCCGGCGATTGAAGTTGCGAGCAGCATCCGCCCTGGCCGACGTGAACCCGGCGCCGGGGCGGCTAGCGGTGTTGGCCCCGGAGGACGACCTCCCGGAACCCCTCGCGGGGCCCGGATAAGAGGACGACCCCCCGGAACCCCTCGCGGGGCCCGGATAAGAGGACGACCCTCCAGAACCCCTCGCATTGAGTGGGTGAGGGACTGGCGGCTGAGCCGTGCCCTGCTTCTGATCGTATTCACGACCATTGGACGCACGCTGAGCTGCGCTGGTTCCATGCCTGCCGCTCCCGGTTCCCTGGTAGACGCGGGCGTGCCACGCTTGACCGATGCGGAATCTGGTTGTCGATCTCGCCGCCATTGTCGGTCGGGGGCAGGTGCTTGTCGAGCCTGATGTGGTGGCGGGTTATGCCACCGACTGGACTCGGCGTTATGTCGGGCGGGCCAGTTGCGTGGTGCGGCCGGGGTCGGCCGAAGAGGTCGCTGAGGTGGTGCGGGCCTGTGCGGCGCACGAGGTGGCGATCGTGCCGCAGGGCGGTAATACCGGGCTGGTCGCGGGGTCGGTTCCGCCTGTGGTGTCTACGACGGTGGCGTCTGCGGCTGAGCAGGGGTCGGGTGAGCAGGGGTCGGGTGAGCTGCCAGTGATCTTGTCTTCTGGGAGGTTGACTGGCCTCGGGGTGGTTGATGAGGGGACAGCTTGCGTGGTTGCCGGGGCTGGGGTGACGATCGCGGCGCTGCATGAGCACGCGCAGGCGGCTGGGTTGCGGTACGGGGTCGATCTGGCGTCTCGGGGGTCGGCCACGGTCGGCGGCACCATCGCGACCAACGCGGGCGGCATCCACACGATCCGGTACGGGCCGACCAGGGCCCAGGTGCTCGGTGTCGCGGCCGTGCTCGCCGACGGCGGCATCGTGGACGGCCTGCAGGGCGCGGGCAACGGTCCGGCTGGCTATGACCTGAACCAGTTGCTCGCCGGGAGTGAGGGGACGCTGGCGGTGATCACCGCCGCTCGGCTTCGCCTGTGGCCGGCCGAGCCGGCGGCGGCGGTGCTGTTGACCGGGGTAACGGGGATCGGGCAGGCGGCGGAGTTCTACCGGCAACTGCGCGGGTGCTCATTCGGGCTCCTGGCGGCCGAGTATCTCGATGCGTCCGGCCTCGACTTGGTCTGCCGGGTCGGCGGGCGGCCGCGACCGCTGCGGTCCTCGCCCGCTGGATACCTGCTGGCTGAGCTGGCCAGCTCATCAGGGACCGGCCTCGAACTGGAGCAGCTCGCCGAGCTTGAGCTGCCGGAGGACACCGTGATTGCCGTGAGCCGGACCGACCAGGCCGCGCTTTGGGCCTACCGGGAGCGACTGACCGAGGCGATCGCTACGGCCGGCGTGCCGCACAAAGTCGACGTGGCGGTGCCGGCCGGGGAACTGGCGGCGTTCCGCGCGGAGCTCGATGAGGTGGTTCTGGCCGCGTCGGCGCCGTCGGCGGCCACCGTGATCGTGTTCGGGCACATCGGGGTCGGGAACTTGCATGTCAACGTGCTCGGTCCTGACCCGGCGGACACCAGCGTCGATGAGGCTGTGGCCAGGCTCGCGGCCGCGCACGGCGGATTGGTCGCGGCCGAGCACGGTGTCGGCCGGGCCAAGGTCGGCTGGCTGGCCTGGAGCCGGTCCGCCGCCGAGATCTCCGCGATGCGAGCGATCAAGACCGCACTCGATCCGCACGGCCTGCTCAACCCCGGAGTGCTCGTACCGGCTCCATGATCATCCGCCGGACTCGAACTCCAGGTGGGCCACCCGCTATTGCGACCGTCCGGTGCCCCGGCGGCGCCGCCGGCGGAGTCAGCTCGAGCCGGGCTGGTGATGCCGACTAGGCCACAGGCCTCCCGCAGGCCGTTATATATACCGATCTTTAACGATGTGAGCGGCAGCACAGCTGGCAGCAGCGCTCTTTAGCCCTGTGTTCTGCGGATCTAGTGCGACGATAGGGGGCGTGCGGCTGAGCAAGGAGGCGAAGAAGAAGCCGGGTCAGGCCAGGATCGATGCCACGGCGCTGGCCGTGATCGACTGCGCCGCCGACCCGATCATCGCCCTTGGCAAGGACAAGACCGTCTGCGTCTGGAACCGGGCCGCCGAGCGGATGTTCGGCTGGAGCGCCGCCGAGGTGCTCGGGCTGGAGCCGCCGATCATTCCGAAGGAGTTGCGCGCCGAGCATCATGCGGTGCTTGAGCGGGTGATCAACGGCACCGAAGTCTCGCTCGCCACCAGGCGGATCTGCAAGGCCGGCGAGGTGCTTGACGTGCGGATCGACACCAGCGAACTGGTGGACGCCGCCGGGAGCGGGCTGGGCTGGATCAGCGTCTGCCATCGCAGCGAGGAAGACGCTACCGTGCGGCACTACATGGCCGAGCGGGCCCGGCTGGTGCGCCGGCTCGGCGATGTCGTCGCCGACATGAACGCCGAGCTTGACCTTGAGACCGTGCTCGACCGGATCGCGGCCAGCCTCCGCGAACTGACCAAGGCCGACGCCGGCGGGTTCGTGCTGATCGAGGGCGACCGGCTGCGGCTGGTGTCAATGGACGGGCTCCCCGCCGACCTGCGTGGACGCACCGCCGACCTGCCGAGCAGCCTGGTCGGCGAATTGATGCGGTCAGGTAACTCGGTGCTGATGCGCACCGGGCAGTTCGATGACCTGATCTGGTCGGCGCTGGCCGGGCTGCATACCATTACGGTGAGCCTGTCCCACGTCGGCGGCAAGCCGTACGGCGCGCTTTATGCGCTCTATAGCCGGCGCCAGGTTGGTCACATCGAGCTTGAACTGCTTGAGCTGCTGGCCGGCCACGCCAGCGTCGCATTGTCCAATGCCACCGCGTTCTCCGAGGTCGTGAGCCAGCGCGCGCACGAGCGGGCGGTGATCGACGGGAGCGCGGACGGCATTGCCGTGCTCGACGGCGACGGCCTGGTCCGGCAGTGGAACCGGGCGGCTCACGCGCTCACCGGGATCTCGGCCGCGCAGGTGACCGGCGAGCCGCCGCCGTTTCCGCTGCCTGAGCCGGGCGCGACGCTCAGCTACAAGCTGCCGAACAACCGGTGGATGGACGTGCTGTGCACCGTGCTCGAAGGCCGGGACGAGCAAGTTATTGACTTCCGTGACGTGACCGCGGCCAAGGAGCTTGAGGAGGCCAAGGACCTGTTCCTGGCCACGACCAGTCATGAGCTGCGGACGCCGATCACGGTCGTCCAGGGTTTCGCGAGCACGCTGGCTAACCGCTGGGACAAGATGCTCGACCTGGACCGGCGGGGCGCGGTCCAGACGATCGCCGAGCGGGCCGAGTCGCTCGGGCGGCTGGTGGACCAGTTGCTGCTTGGCTCGCGCGCGGGGGGGAACCGGCTGACGGTGAAGGACGAGCCGTTTGACCTCGGCCGGGTGCTGAAGGACACGGCGCGGGTGTTCCAGCCGCTGTCAGAGAAGCATGTTCTGGCGGTCGAGCTTCCGGCTGATCTGCCGGCGGCGCATGGGGATCCGGCGGCGACAGACAGCATTGTCGGGCAGCTGCTGGAAAATGCGTTCAAGTACTCGCCGGATGGCGGCACCATCACGATCGGCGCCCGGGTGTTGCCTTTGGATTCGGACGGGGGGATCGGGTCCGATGGGGCCGGGGTCCTTGAGGTGACGGTGCGGGATGAGGGGATCGGGATCGCCGCCGCCGACCTTGAACGCGTCTTCGAGCGGTTCGTCCAGGGCGAGGCCGGCGATCGGCGGCGATTCGGCGGGATCGGGCTTGGCCTTTACATAGTGCGCCAGCTGGCTCGGGCCCAGGGCGGTGAGGTGACGGCGGTCCGGCGGGATGGCGGCGGCACCGAGATGCGGCTGACGTTGCGGCGGTCGCTGATTCCGCTGCCGCGCGCGGATGCGGATGCGGATCAGGGTGAGGCGGTTTCTGGGGCTGGGGCTGGGGCTGATGGCGGTGCTGAGCAGGCGGTTGTGACGGCCGACAGGTTCGCGGCGCGGGCGGGTCGGCTGGCCGGCGCCAACGGGGCCGGGGCTGACCACAACGGCTCAGGCGGCTCGGGCGGCTCGGGAGGCTCGGCGGGCTCGGGCGGCTCTGCGGGCTCGGGCGGCTCTGCAAACGGCGTGGTCGAGGCCGGGCCAGCTCCGGCGGCTCAAGCCGATCAAGGTGCTGCGGCTAGCCAGCCGGAGGAGGCTGATCGAGCGGACGGTGCTGGTGCGGCCAGCGGGGCTGTGGATGCCGCTGAGGCTGGTCTGGCGGAGGAGGCGACTGGCACGGCCGGAGCCGAACAGGCCAGCGACGAACCCGAGCAGGCGCGGCCGAACGGATCGCGGTTCGCTGGCTGGCCCGGCCGCTCAAAACCGAGCGCATCTCGTTCGATGCATTTGTGGGGCGCCCTATCGCGACCGGGCGTACCGCACCCGAGGAAACCGCCCGACGACGACTGACTAGTCGGTCGCGGGGTCGGGGGCGCTGATTCGCTTGCGGGTTACCGGATCTCTGGTGACCTTCTCGCCGCCGGACTCTTCTATATAGCGGTCGATGATGCCGATCACGTCCTCGCCCTGGTCGACGATCTTGCCGGCGTCCAGCCAGATCACCCGGTTGCAGGTCTCCTCGACCTCTTCAAGGTCGTGCGCGACCAGGAATACGGTGCCCGCCTCTTTCCTCAGCTCATCGATCCTGGCGTGGCTCTTGACCCGGAATTCGGCGTCGCCGGTGGCCAGCGCCTCGTCGATCAGCAGGATCTCGTAGTCCTTGGCCGCCGCGATCGCGAACCGCAGTCGCGAGCCCATGCCCGACGAGTACGTCTTCATCGGCAGGTGGATGGAGTTGCCGATACCGGAGAAGGCGACGATGCCCTGGTATTTGGCGTCGATCTCTTTCTTGGTCATGCCCATGGCGAGGCAGCCGAGCACGACGTTGCGCTCGCCGGTCAGGTCGTCAAGCAGGGCCGCGTTCACGCCGAGCAACGAGGCGTCGCAGATGGTGTAGACGGTGCCCTGCTCGGACGGAAGCAGGCCAGCGATCGCGCGCAGCAAAGTGGACTTGCCTGAGCCGTTCCGGCCGATGATGCCGATCGCGTCGCCTCGGTAGGCGACGAACGACATTCCCTTGATCGCATCCACCGCGGTGACGGTCGGCGTGGTCTTACGGCCGATGATGCGGAACAGCGCGGTCGAGGCGGTGCCACGGTCGCCGCCGGCGCCGTAGACCCGGTAGGTGACGTGCAGGTCATCGACGATCACGGTGGGCTCAGCCACGGCCGTAGAACACCTCCTTGCGCCAGAAGAACCAGAAGCCGAACAGCAGCGCGACCACCGCCCAGCCCGCACCTATCTCCCACAGGTGGCTCGAGATGAATGTCGGGTGGCAGTAGGCGCTGAACTTCAGGTACTGGGCGTAGTGCGGCGCGCTCGCCGGGATCGTGCCCTTGGCCGTGCCCTGCCACAGGGCGCACTTGTGCTGGTCGAACGGGTAGTAGCCGAAGGCAGTGGTGCGCTGCGAGGTCAGCAGCGCGTTCCTGACCAGGGTGATGTAGACGGCGGCCGGGTTGAGCTGCAGCAAGGTGGTGGCCCAGCCGTAGTGCTGGCTGTGCTGGGCGACGAGTTGCTGGATGCTGTACAGCACGCCGGACACGTACAGCCAGGTCCGCATCAGGAACGGCAGCAACTGGGCGAAGTCGTTGACCCGGGCGCCGACCCTGGCCGCGAACAGCCCGATGCCCGCGTTGAACATCGTCAGCAGCAGCAGGGCGGGGACCGCGAGCAGCCAGTACCAGGACAGCGGATTGCCTGGCACCACCAAGATGATCACGACGAGCACGGACATCGAGAGCAGCATCTGCTGCAGCTCGATCATCACGTAGGCGAGCGGCAGCGCGGCGCGCGGGAATTGCAGCGCCCGGATCAGCGGCAGGCTGTCGGTGATCACCTTGGAAGTGGAGATGAACGTCCGCTGGGTGAAGCTGAACACGAAAACGCCGGTGACGAGGAAAGGCAGGTAAGGCGTAACGCCCCGGCTCACTCCGGAAATGATCACGCCGAAGATCAGGAAGTACACGCCGGCGTTGAGCAGCGGCGCGAGAACTTGCCATAGCTGGCCGAGCTTGGCCTCGGTGTACATGGCGATGTTGCGAGCGGTGGCGAAGCCCATGATGAAGCTCCACCGGCGGGCTAGCTCGGCCAGGTACACCTTGATCGGGGGGCGCTGGGCGCTCGGCCGGAGGCCGTACTGGGCGGCGAGTTCGGCCAGCGAGCCGTCTGGCAGCATCGGGTCGCCGCCTGACCCGGCTTCGGCTGGGTCAGCTTCTTCCACCGGCTCAGTTTCCTCTGGGCCGGTCTCGGATGGCTTCCCGGTCGCCGCGCCGTCGACAAGCTGGTCAGCGGAGCCGACCTTGGCCGATTTCACTGTGCTGCCCTCACTGTGCTGCTTTCACTGGGCCGCGGCCAGTCTTCGCAGGCTGCAGGGACGGCTGCAGGGACGGGCGATTATCACGGCGCCGACTGTACCCGACAACAGCTGCGCAGGCTGGGATGCCGTTCTCCTAGCCGCAACACATATAACGATTCTGCAACTGTGATTCACGAGTAATGACATGGTCAGTGACTCGCAATCCCTGGTCGGCTTGATTTCCTGGGCAAACGTGCCTGGTCGGACGCCTGCGCCGGCGCGGCGGTGTGAGGATCGCCTGCCTCCGTACCGGTTTCCGGCCCCGTCAGCCTGGGCACGTCATCGGGGCGGCTTGCTAGCCGCGGCGTCAACGGAGTCGGGCCGGTGCCAGGAGGTGAGAACGTCGAGCGTGGTGCACCTGCCTTGTGCTCCGGCGAGCGTGGCGCATGCCCGCCGAGTACTTTCTGACGAGCTGACGGCGGCCGGGATCTGCGACCACGCGGTCGGCGACGCCGCTCTGGTAGTCAGCGAATTGGTGAGCAATGCCATCTTGCACGCCTATCCGCTACCCGGCGAACGGCTCAAGGTTGCCTGGGTCGTCGATGACGGCTGGGTCGAGGTCGCGGTCAGCGACGGCGGCAGCGCGACCATGCCGGCGGCCGGACATCCGACCCAGGCCTCGGTCAGCGGGCGCGGCCTGGCGATCGTCGCGCACATCTGCCAGACCTGGGGCGTGCGCACCGACGAGGTCGGTCTCACCGTCTGGGCCATCTTGCCCGCGCCCGATCGCGATCGGGCGGCCGCCCAGACCGGCCTGGACCAGCGGACCGAGTCGACCGTGGGCTTCGGCCGCACCCCGCCCGTTCAGGCCGTAGCCGGCCTGAACGCCGCCAGCTCCTGACCGTCCCGCGAACGTCCCTGCGGCCGAAGGCGTAATCCGGCAGCAACTGGTGATACTGCCTTGGGGATCGCCGGCAAGGGGGAAAGCGGCGAGGGGCACCGCGGGGGCAATCTTTGAGCCAAACCAGGCCGAGCCGGATCAGGCCAAGCCAGATCAGGTCAAGCCAGATCGTGCTGGCCCAGAACAACAGGCAAGACCACACCAGCACCGCCCCGGCCGGCGCCGACAGCGAGCATGGCCGCCTGCGCACCGTACTCATGCACCGCCCTGGACCAGAGCTCAAGCGCATCACCCCCAGAACCAGGCACCTGCTCCAGTTCGACGGCCTGCCCTGGCCCGCCCGGGCCCAGCAAGAACACGACATCCTGGCCGACGTGCTCAGGACTCGCGGCGCCGAGGTGATCTACCTCACCGAGCTACTGCAGGACGTGCTCGGATACCAGGCGGCCAGGGACGAGTCGATCGCCGCCGTCCTAGCCAGCTCGGACCTCGGGGACGAGCTAGCCGCCGCGATCAGCCGTCACCTGACCGCCCTGCCGCCCGAGGACCTGGCCGCCGCCCTCATCGCGGGCCTGACCACCGACGAACTGCGCTCAGGCCGCGGGCTGGTCTACGACCTCCTCACCCCGCACGACTTCATCGTCGAGCCGCTGCCCAACCTCGTGTTCAGCCGGGACACCTGCGCCTGGGCCGGCGACCAGGTCGTGCTGGGCACGCTTTCCGGGCCGCGCCGCCGCGAAGCCGACCTGCTCGCCGTCATCAGTGGCCATCATCCGAGGTTCAACGGCCTGAGGCTGCCGTACCGCGTCGGCGGCACTCGCCTCGACGGCGGCGACCTCCTGCTGCTCGGCCCCGGCGTCGTGGCGGTAGGAGTAGGCGCCAGAACCACGCCGGCCGCCGCCGAACTGCTAGCCAAGCACCTGCTCGAAACTGACACCGCGCACACCGTGCTCGCCGTGCCGATGACCCAGCCCAGCCAGCCCGGTCAGCCCAGCCAGCCCGGTCAGCCCGGCCAGTTCGATCAGCCCAGCCGAAGTCTCGACACGGCCTGCACCGTGCTCGGTCACGGTGTCGTGCTGATGGTGCCCGCGGTCGCGTTCACGCTGACGGCCCTGACTATCACCAGGCGCGACGGCAGCCCGCAGGTGTCCAGGCCCCAGCCATTCCTGGAGGCCGCGGCCCGCGCGCTCAGCATCGACAAGCTGACGGTGATCGAGACCGGCGTCGACTCGATGACCGGCGCCGGTGGCCAGTGGGAAGACGGCGCCAACACGCTCGCGGTCGGTGATGGCGTCCTGGTCTGCGATGAGCGGAATGCCGAGACAAACTCCCGGCTGGCCTCGGCGGGCTACGAGATCATCGCGGTCCCGTGCGGAGAACTCGGCGGGGTCAGGGGCGGCCCGCGATGCCTGTGCGCGCCCATGACCAGGGACCCGGCCCGAGTGCCGACGCGCAGCAACTCGGGCAGTCCCGTGCTAGTCCGCGGCTAGTCCCGCGCGCGCCGAGACCAGCGAGTGACCCTGAACAAGCCAAGGCCGACCAGCGCCACGAGGACGATCCAGACGCCGATCACCAGAAGGTGGATCAGCCCCAAGAACAGCCACCACAGCACGAGCAGCAGCGCCGCTGCCGCGACGATGAAGGCGATGATGCGCAACATGTCTCCTACAGTACGCGGAATCCGCCGAGGTTAGCCGCCCGTGCCGGTGGTGCTTCCAATCCCGGGCGAGTAATGTGCGGCTCGTGGAGCTTAAGGTCACAACCCGGCCCCAAGGGGAATACGTCGTCATGTCGGTCCAGGGCGAGATCGATCTGTACACGGTCCCCAAGTTGCAGCGCGAGCTGGCCACCGCGCTGGCGTCCGGCGATTCGATCCGCCTCGTCGTGGACCTGTCGGCCGTGGATTTCTGCGACTCGACCGGTGTCAATGTGCTGCTCGCGGCGCATCGCCAGGCCCGCGAGAGGGGCGGCGACCTCGAGCTGGCCGCACCAAGGCCCGCGGTGCGCAAGATCCTCCAGGTAACCGGCCTCGAGACGGTGTTCACCGTCACCGACAATCCCGCGCACGCGGTCGGCAGCTAGCTGGCCTGGCTGGCTTTCCTGGCCTACGCGCGCTACTACACTCGCAGCCATGTCGGCAACCGGCGAGCTGGCCGTAGTTATCGCGGCCAGGAATGAATCCGAGCGCATCAGCGCAACTGTCAGAGCGGCCGCGACCATCCCCGGCGTCGATCTAGTCGTAGTAGTCGACGATGGCTCGAACGACGGCACCGGCGCCGAAGCGGCCCAGGCCGGCGCGATCGTAGCCAGGCACGCCAGGAACCGGGGCAAGGCCGCGGCCATGGAGACCGGCGCGGAAGCGGTCAGGGTCATCGAATCCCGGCAGGCCACCGGTGGCGGTCAGCCGCCCCGCCACCTGCTCTTCCTCGACGCCGACCTGGCCGAGACCGCGGCCGGCGCGACGCCGCTGACCGAGCCGGTGCTGACCGGCGAGGCCGACATGACAATCGCGGTCTTCGCCGCCAGGCACAAGCGCGGAGGCCACGGCATCGTGCTCGGCCTGGCCGGAGCCGGCATCGAGCGGGCGACCGGCTGGCGGCCGGCCGAGCCGCTGAACGGCCAGCGCTGCCTGACCAGGGCGGCCTTCGAGGCGGCCCGCCCGCTGGCCGAAGGCTGGGGGGCCGAGACCGGGCTCACCATCGACCTGCTGCGGCAGGGGATGCGGATCACCGAGGTGACGGTCCCGCTGACGCACCGGGCAACCGGCAAGGACCTGCACTCCCAGCTGCACCGGGCTCATCAGCTCGCCGACGTCGCCCGCGCGCTGGCCACCCGCAAGCCCTGGCAGTCGGCCCCGCACCCCGCCGAGCCCGCCGAGCAGCCCGAGAGCGTGTGAGGCTGCGACTCGGCCGGGCCGGTCTGACCCTGACCGCCGTCAGCTTCGCGCTAACCGTCACCGTCGCACTGCTCGGCCCCTCCCTGATGGAGCCAGCGCTGCCTGGCCAGGCCGGCCAACCGCCGTGGTCACTGTCGGCCAGCCCCTCGCCCTACCTGGTCGTCGCGCTGTCAGGAGCAGCGATCATCACGGCGATCATCGGACTGATTTTTAGCCTGAACGCTTTGCGGTGGTCTTGGTCCGCTTCGGCCAGGCTGATCATGCTCGCCGGAATCGGCGGAGCCGTCGTCCTGGCCTTCCTGCCCCCGTTTGGCTCATCCGATCACCTGAGCTACGCGGCCTACGGGCGAATGGCGCTCACCGGGCACGACCCGTTTACTACGACTCCGGCCATGCTGGCCAGGCTCGGCGATCCGGTCGCGCGAGCCGTGCAGGACTGGCGGACCAGCCCGTCGGTGTACGGCCCGGTCGCGATCGCCGGGCAGGCGTTCGCCGCCTGGATCGGCGGAACCTCGGTCAAGCTGATCATCTTCGTCCTGTCGATGCTGAACGTCGCCGCGTTCGCCGCGACCGGGCTGCTGCTGCATTGGCTGACTCGAGGCGACCCGACTCGCCAGTTGCGGGTCGCTCTGCTCTGGACGGCCAATCCGCTGCTGTTGCTGGTCCTCATCGCCGGGGCTCATGTAGACGCACAGGCAATCGCCTTCGGGGTAGCCGCCGTGGCTGTCGCCGAAACGACCCTGCGCCCGCGCCCCGGCCCGTCAGCCGGAGGCGAGTCCGCCCCGGCCTTCTCCCGGCTAGCCCTGGCCGGAGTCGCTGTCGGCGCCCTGCTCGGCCTCGGCTTCGCCATCAAGGTCACCACCGCACTGCTCGGCGCTGGCATCGCGATCGGCCTGCTGGTCTCAACAAGATCGTCGCCCCGGCCGAGCATTCCAGCGCTGGCCGGCCTCGGCGTCGGCTTTGTCGCGGTCGTTGTCGCCGCGCTGATCCCGTGGGGCACGGAAATGTTCGTCCCCGCGCTTCGCGCGGGGAGCTTCACCTCGATCGGGTCGCCTTGGAGGCTGGTCAGGAGCGCGCTGCACCCGCTCACCGGCGAGAACGCAGCCGAAGACCTAGTCAAGGCGGCCTCAGTAATCCTGGCCCTAGTCCTGCTGATCCTGCTGCTCCGCTCTGTTAGCTCGAAGGGGGACGACCCCCTTCGAACCCC
>DASYAT010000060.1:0-8817 GCA_036501205.1 Streptosporangiaceae bacterium
CTGGCGGCAGTGACCTCGGCCTCGCTGCTGCGGGCGCAAGCGGCTTACGCGCGGCCGATGGTCGCAGCTGATGACCGGGCCGAGCCGCTCTACCAGTCGGCCCTGGCCCATGACCTCGCTGACTGGCCTCAGCTGCGCGGCCGGATGCAGCTCTGGTACGGCCGGTGGCTGCGCCGCCAGCGCCGGATCGCCGATTCGCGCGTGCCGCTCCGGGCGGCCAACGACACGTTCAGCGCGCTGCGTTTCGGCGTTCTGGCCGAGTGCGCTCGGCAGGAGCTGCGGGCATCGGGGGTGACGAACCGGCGGCACGAGCCGACGGCGGGCACCCGGCTGACCCCGCAGGAGCTCGAGATCGCCCGGCTGGCCGCCGATGGCCTGTCCAACCGGGAGGTCGGACAGCGGCTGTATATCTCGCACCGGACGGTCGGCTACCACTTGCACCGGATCTTCCCCAAGCTCGGCATCACCTCGCGGAGTCAGTTGCACGCCGCCGTCGGTGCCGACTAGGCGCGGGCTAGCCGTAGAACTTCAGGTGCGGCCACAGGGTCGTCCAGCCGGCCAGGGGGCTGGTGCAGACGCCGATCCGGATGTTGGTCCAGTCATTCTTCACGCGGTACGGAGCGTGGTAGGTCGTAAGCAGCCGGCAACGGCCGAAATACGGCCTGAGCTCGGCGAGCGCATCGACCACGAGCACGGTCCGGTCCGAGGCCCGGCCGGGACCCCACATCCAGTAGGCGTTGTGACCGGACAGCACCGGTGGCAGGTGCGACGGCGAGTCAGTTCGACCTGCGGAGGGAGCACCCCCCGCGCCTTCGGCATTGTCAAACACGTCGACTGCGGCGGCCTCGGCGTAGAAGCCGGCGAAGATCGAGGTCGGCGGCTGGCCCGCCCGGACCAGGGCCGCGTCCTGGGCCGCGATCGCCCGGGCCAGCTGCGGGAAACCGATGGTGTCGCCCAAGTTCGGGTTGGCCTGGCTGGACTGGGGCAACGAATGCACGGCACCGATCGGCAGGATGGGCAGGTCGAGCGGCAGGATCAGCGCGGTCACGACGAGCGGGGCGGCTAGCAGGACAGCCCAGCGGGTGGCGGGGTGGCGACCGCGGGCTAGCCAGCGTTCGGCGGCTGCGGCGCCTGCGGCCAATATCACCGGGGCCAGGCCGTCGGCGTAGTACGGCTTGCCCGGCACCCAGGCCAGCACGTAGACAAAAACGAGTGAGGCGGCGATGGCCAGGAAGCGCAGCTCCGGGGTGCGCCAGAGCACTACGAAGCCGGCTACCACCAGCGGGGTCACAAAGAGCCCGAGGTAGATGAGCTGGGCTGGTACGGCGCCTGCGTAGCTGGACCCCGCACTGTTTTCTATATGAAGAGCAGAGGACATTGCTAGCTGAGGCCAGCCGTGGGTAGCTTGCCAAACCAGGTTCGGCGACCAGATGACCGTCGCGATGCCGACGCCGAGCCACGGCCAGCGGGTGCGCAGGGCCGGGCGGTATTTCGAGAAGATGATGCCGACCAGGACCGCGATCAGCAGCGTGACCAGCAGGTAGTTGTCTTCGAGCCCGACGCCGGCGGCGGCGCCCGCGCCGAGCCACCAGCGGGGGCGGTCTCGCAGCAGCGCCGTGGTGACGCAGAGCAGGACGAGCGCCCAGGCCAGGAGTTCGATCGGCGTGGTGTTGCCGAGGTGGTCGGCGCCGATCAGGATCGGGGCGCAGGCCATCGCCAGGGCGGCAAGGACCTGGCTGCGGCGGCCGCCGCCGAACAGCGCGGCGAACCTGGCCGCGGTGAGTATGACGGCACCGCCAGCCAGCGCCGGGATCACGCGGATGACGAGCGGGTGCAGGCCGAAGATGGCGGTGGCCTGGTCCAGCAGCGGCATGAGCGGCGGCTGGTCGACGTAACCGAACGCGAGGTGACGGCCGGCGTCGATGAAGTAGAGCTCGTCTTGCATGAAGCCGTACCGGGCGCTGACCGCGAGTGCGACCGCGACGAAGGCGGCGGCGATCACCCAGACGATCAGGGGCACGCGGTCGGTGGCGACGGCCGGTGAGCCAGCGGGCTCTGGGGCAAGGCCGGTAGGGGCACGGGCGGGGGCGGGCTGCGTCATCGTGTGTCTCCTGCGAAGTCCGGGATAGAAATTTGATATCACAATGATAGCGCCACTAGGACGGGCTGGCTAGGCACCCACGGACCGGGCCCTCGATAGGCTGCGCTGGTGACCAATGCGAACCAACGCCCTATTAGGGTTGCCCTTCAACTTCAGCCACAGCACGCCGACTACGACACCATCCGCAGCACGGTCGCCGAAGCCGAAGAGCTCGGCGTCGACGTGCTCTTCAACTGGGACCACTTCTATCCGCTGTACGGCGAGCCCGACGGCAAGCACTTCGAGTGCTGGACGATGCTCGGCGCCTGGGCGCAGGCGACCCAGCGCCCGCAGATCGGCGCGCTCGTGACCTGCAACAGCTATCGCAATCCCGAGTTGCTGGCCGACATGGCCCGCACCGTCGACCACATCAGCAACGGCCGGCTGATCCTGGGAATCGGCTCGGGCTGGTTCGAGCGCGACTACACCGAGTACGGCTATGAGTTCGGCACCGCGGGTGGCCGGCTGGACGCGCTGGCCGAGGCCCTGCCGAGGATCGAGAGCCGGTTCGGCAAGCTGAACCCGGCGCCGACCAGGGACATCCCGATCCTGATCGGCGGCGGCGGCGAGAAGAAGACGCTCAGGCTCGTGGCCAAGCACGCCGACATCTGGCATACCTTCGCCAACCCGGAGACGATGGAGCGCAAGTCGGAGATCCTGGCCCAGCACTGCGCCGACGTGGGTCGCGATCCGAGCGAGATCGAGCGGTCCTGCGGCGTGAGCGGCGATCCGGAGAAGATCGGCGGCCGGATGCTTGAGCTGGGCGTGACCATGTTCACCATCGGGCACGGCGGGCCTGAGTTCGACCTGACCGAGCTGCGCACCTGGATCGAATGGCGTAACGACCAGAACGGCTAACGCGCCTCGCGCCTCGCCGGCCTGGGCCGACCGGCCGCCGGGCCGCCGGGGCCGCCCGCAAGCCGCATCGGGGAAAGAATGACGTCGCTGGAGCAGCATCGTTCTCTCCCCGATGCGCTCCGCCCCACGGTCTCAGGGAACACCGGGGTGTATTCGGGGACGGGCCGGGAAGCTCGAACAGCATGCGAATGCGATGGATGGCGATCGCGGCGGCAGCGACCGGGCTGGTAAGCGTGGCCGCTTGCGCCCGTGGTCCGGCAAATGGCGCTCAGATCGAGAACGCATCCGGGCACGCGGTCCTGCTGGCCAACACCGGCCAGGCCCGCGCCACCCTTGAGATCGCCAGCGGTGCAACCGCGATCACGATCGGGACGGCCGACTCGAACGGTCCCCTGGTCAGGGCCTCGGCTCCGAAGCACGCCAACATCCGGCCAGTCATCAAGGACGGCCGGGTGATCACGGTCACGCTCCGTCACACCACCGGTCAGCCAGCACCGGCGACCCTGCACGTCTATCTCAACGACGCGGTGCGGTGGCGACTGGTGATCGGCGGCGGCGCGGTCGGCCTGGTGCTGAACCTCCGGTCGGCGCACCTGCGCGCGACCGACATCATCGCCGGATTCACCGCGATCACCATGTGGCTGCCCAGGCCGGCAGGCACGGGCACCGTCACCCTGGCGGGCGGAGCGAGCCGGGTGCAACTCGTGCTGCCGCACGGGGTGCCCGCTCGGCTAAGGCTCGACGGCGGGGCCGGTCACGCTACCGTGGCCGGCCGGACCTATGCCGGGGTGGCGGGCGGAACCGTGCTGACCGCACCAGGCTGGGCCGGGGCGCCGGGCCGGTACCAGGTCGACGCGCCTGCCGGTCTCTCCTCGATCAGCGTCACCTCGACTTCACCACCCGCGTCCTGAGCCCGAGCCGAGCCGAGCCAGGCCCGGGCCGGGCCGGGCCTTGACCGCTTTTTCATCAAGTAACGGCGCGGATAAAAGCCTTCAGTTCTGCTTAACTTTGTCTCGTGCTAACCTCGCGCGTTTGGCTAATCGGAATCGCACCAATTATCGCGTTGACGACGATGTCACCCGGCGGGCTGGCCCAGCCGGTGACCGTCGCTGCCCCAGCCGCCCTCCCGGTCGGCACCGAGGCCGGTCCCCTGGTCACCCTCAAGGGCGCCGACCTGGTACTGCCCGGCACCGGAACGACGCTCTGGTCCGTGGCCCCTGACGTGCCGCGTCCGATGGGCAGCATCGTCAAGGTAATGACCGCGCTGGTCGTGCTGAAGGAAGGGCACCTCAATCGCGAGATCACCGTGACCAAGGCGATGCTGCGCTACGTGAGCAAGCGCGGCGCCAGCACCGCCGGCCTGATCAAGGGCGACGTGCTGACCGCGCGACAGCTGCTCGAAGCGATGCTGCTTCCCTCCGGCTGCGACGCCGCGTACCTGCTCGCCACGGCGTACGGCCCCGGCCGGGCCGCCTTCATCAGGAAGATGAACGCCACCGCCACCCACATCGGCATGACCGCGACTCATTTCACCAGCTTTGACGGCATGCCGTTCCCCACCGAGCACTCGACCTACTCAAGCCCGGCCGACCTGATCAAGCTCGGCGAGCAGGCGATGCGCTACCCGCTGTTCCGCCAGATGGTCAGCCAGCGCAAGTTCTACGTGCCCAAGACGCCGCGTCATCACGCGTACCTGTGGCTCACCACCGACCACCTGCTCTACATCTACAAGGGCGCGGTCGGGATCAAGACCGGCGACACCGACGCGGCCGGCAACTGCCTGCTGTTCGAAGCCCGCCGGCACGGCCGCGTCCTGATAGGCGTGGTGCTGCACGCCGCGCCAACCAGCGACCCGATCTCGGCGATCACCGCCGCCGCCCAGGTACTGAACTGGGGCTTCCGCAGGCTCGGGACCTAGGACAAGCTGGGCCGGGCCGAGCCGGGCCGGCTAGCCGAGCTCGGCGATGAACTCGGTCAGCAGCCCCTCGAACGCCGCCTGATCCTCCAGGTGCGGCGCGTGCCCGGTGCCAGGAATCACCTGCACGCTGCCCCGCCACAAGCTCGGAATCGTCAGCTGCTGGATAAACGGCAGGCTGACCAGCTGCTCCTGCTCGCCGTGCAAGATCGCCAGCGGCTGGGTCAGCGATCCGGCGATCGCGGCCTGGTCGGCGGCCCGGCCCTCGCCGATGCTCGCCATCAGGCAAGCCCGCGCCGCTCCGTCGGTGCGCAGGATGTCGGCGATGGACGAGTCGAGCGAAATCGTCGAACCAGGCGCGGTGAAGCTCGCCGCGTACGCACGCGCATCGTCCGGGCTGACCTCGGCGGTGAAGCCGACGCTCATCACCGGATTAGGCAGGAACGCGCTGGCCATGTCGGCCGGTCCCGCCACCGGCGGGACTACCGAAGATCACGAACCCGGCCGCCTGCGGCAGCGACGGAGCAGCTTCGAGCGCGATGTGCCCGCCGAGGCTCCACCCCACGAACACCGCATCGCTGACCCCAAGCTCAGCCGCGAACCCCGCCAGCACGCCCGCGTACCCAGGCAGCGAGTAGATCGCCTGGTCAGCGGCGGGCGCCGAGTCACCGTGCCCGGGAAGGTCGATCGCCAGGCACCGGAACCGCTGCCCGAACGACCCATCGAGCACACCCTGCCAGGTGCCGGACGAGGCCGAGTTCCCGTGCACGAACACGACCGGCCGCCCAGCACCGGCGCTCTCGGCATAGCTAATCTGCTGGCCACCCACGCTGACGGTCTTGCTGTCCAATGCCGCTCCTGCCTCGAGTACTCAAGATATAAAAGCAATTCTTTCTTAGCTTGAACGCTTTGCGCCACTTAAGTCCCAGGCAACCCAGGCGGGTCCCGGCGGCCGAACTCTCTTCAGCGCGGATCAGGCTGGTCGATGTTGAAGTGCATGGCGACGCTCAGCACCCAGCGGTGCGAGATGTTCCGCATCATGAACTGCGTGATGACCCGCTGGCCGCCTTCAAAGTCCCCGTACAGCAGGCTGAACATAAGCGGCTTGCCAGCCGAGGCCGCGCTAGCGATGATCTTGTACGCCAGCGAATCCTGATCACGGATCCCGCCCATCCACAAGCCAGTGTCGCCCGGGGCGATGAAGACATCCCTGATCTGGTCAGTGAAGTCTTCCAGCGGCGGATGCACCCGCTCGGTCGGCCGCTCATCGGTCACATGCCAGCCGTGCATGACCGCAAGCCCGGTCCCGACGTTGCGCACCGACAGCGCGATGTAGATCGCCTGGTCGGCAACCTCGATCGCCGCGTGCCCACCCGGCACGTCGAGCCACCGGCCCTCGGTGAATTCGATCTTCTGCGGCGGATCTTGCTGCCGCGAGTTCACCAGCAACGGCCGCTGGCTGGCCAGCAACGACCGCTCGGCCGTCCGCGCCGCCTGCTCGGCCGTTCTGGCCGACTTGTTCGCCGACCGAATCGAGGCGAACGTCGCGACGGCAAGCACCAGCGTTCCGAACGCGGTCGCCAGCGACGCGATCGTCTCCCAGGCAGCCACCCGCGAAGCCTAGCGACGCTGGCTCTTCGGGCCTAGCCCGGCCAGGCGGCACTGGGGCCTGGTGAGCGCGGCCACCTTTCCACTGCCAGCGAACGCGCGCCGACAGGTCGCGCGGGCGTCCGCCCCGCACTGATGCAGCAGAGCCCCGCCGGTCGTACTCGGCAGCGTCACGGTGATGCAGCCGTTCTTCGAGGCACCGTAACTGCCCGGCTGCAGCACCGCCCAGATCCCCACCCCAGCGAGCACGACAACCAGCGCCGCGATGACAATCACGATGCGACGCTTGTCCCGGCCTGTAACCGGTTCGGCCTGAGGCTGAGCAGCGAAAGGCATTATGCGAAGTATAGGCAGCGTTCAACCGCCAGCCTGAACAGCCCGACCCCAAGCCCGTCGTCGACGCCGGTCACCGCTCCCACAACCGAGTCCCGCCCCCAGCCAGTCGCCGCCCAAAGCCCGCGCCCCCGCCCCCGTTCCCGACAGCGAACCGCCCCCCACACCGACCCGCCCCACAACCCGCGCCACCCAGGCCCGCACCGCACCCGGTCCCATCTGCCGCCACCCCGGCCCGCACCCAACCCGCACCGCGCCACAATCCAGGCCATTTCGCGGCCTTTCCCGACCCGAAGGTTGGGACTATGTTGCATTTGAGGTTAACGATGCTTTTGGGACTCGGACGCCATACCTGCAGGCAGATGAATGCGCATATTCATCCTTGAAAAACCTGATGAATCTGCATATTCATCCTTTCCGGAGTTGATCATGACGGCCGAACCGGCGACTGGTGTGACTGCTGGTGCTAGCGGTGCTAGAGGGCCTTGGACCTACGCCTAAGGCCCGGCGGGGAGGCCGGCTGGCGGGTAACTGGCCGGAAACTGGGCCGGCCGGAAACTGGCCGGCCGGAAGCTGGCCGGCCGGAAGCTGGCCGGCCGGAGGCTGGCCCGCCGGAGGCTGGCCGGCTGCAGGGTAGCCGGCGGCTGGGTAGCCGGCGGCGGGCAGGCTCAGGGTGACGCGGAGGCCGTGCGGGGATATTGGCTCCGCCTCGGCGGCGCCGTCGTGGGCCTGCGCGATAGCCGCGACGATCGCGAGGCCGAGTCCGGCGCCTGGCCTGAGCGATGGCGCGGCCCGGTAGAACCGGTCGAAGATGCGCGGCAGCTGATCCTCTGGCACGCCGGGACCGTCATCAGCTACGTCCACGGTGACCGAGCCGTTCACGCGCCCGGCCGTGATCGTGGCGGCGGTGCCGTCAGGGGTGTGCGTTCTGACGTTGCTGAGCACGTTGCTGATCGCCCGCCTGAGCAGTTCCTCGTCACCGGTCGCCTCCAGACCATCGTCGATCACTGCCGTCCAGGTCCGGTTCTGGTCGGTAATCCTGGCCCGCTCGAAGCATTCGGTCACCAGTCCGGTGACATCGACCGGCTCGCGCTCCTGACCAGGGTGCTGATCCAGCCGGGCCAGCCGGAGCATGTCATCGACCAGCGCGCTCATCCGCTGCGACTCCAGCACGATCCGCCGCATCGCCTCGTCCACTTGGGCCGGCTCGGTCAGCGCCCCTTGGGTATACAACTCGGCGTTCGCGCGCAGCGACGCCAGCGGCGTACGCAGCTCATGACTGGCGTCGGCGAAGAATCGCCTGGTCATTTCCTGGCTGACCTCGCGCTCGCGAACCGAGGCCTCGATCCTGCCCAGCATGCCGTTAAGCGCCGCCCCGAGTCGCCCAACCTCAGTCGACGCGACATGCCCGTCGACTCGCTCCGTCAGGTCGCCGGCGGTGATCCGGTCGGCTTGGGATGCCATCGACTCGATCGGCCGCATGCCCCGGCGGAGCACGAGCGCTCCTCCCATGCCAACAGCCAGGAAAGCGCAGGTCGAGCCGATGATCAGCAGCAACTCCAGCCGGTCAAGGGTCTTGTGAACTCCGGCCAGGCTGGTGGTGACCAGAAGGGTGCCGCCGCCGAGCCGCACCGCCCGCAACCTGAGCTGAGCATCCCCGTTGGCGCTGGTCACCGTCTCCGGAGGCCGGACCACGGCCAGCTTGCGCGAGAAAAGCGGTTCCAGATCCCGGCTGCCGCCCACGACCAGCTTCGGCTTGCCACCTATGAGATAAGCGACGAAGTACTGCTCGAACAGCGGAGGCCGGACGAACAGATGAGGACCGAGGATCCCGGTCCGGTTGACGAAGTTGACCGGCACCTTCTGAAAGTGCGGTTTCCGCGCGCTCGGCGGCGCCGCCACAGATAGGTGGTACGGCTTGTACAACGAGAGTACGTTCGACAGCTGCGAGTCGGTCTGGTTG
>DASYAT010000061.1:0-4392 GCA_036501205.1 Streptosporangiaceae bacterium
CGCGTAGACCGGGTCGGCGGGGTTGTCGTACCGCATCGCGCCGTCCTTGTTGTAGGAGTGCACGGGCGAGCGGGGGCGGTTGACGGGGAGCTGGAGGTAGTTGGGGCCGATCCGGTAGCGGTGGGTGTCGGGGTAGGAGAAGAGCCGGCCTTGCAGCATCTTGTCGGGTGAGGGGCCGATGCCGGGGACGAAGTTGGCGGGTTCGAAGGCGGCCTGCTCGATCTCGGCGAAGTAGTTGCCGGGGTTCTTGTTCAGGGTGAGCCGACCGATGGTGATCGGCGGGTAGTCGGCGTGCGGCCAGACCTTGGTCAGGTCGAACGGGTTGAACCGGTAGCCCGCGGCTTCCTCGAACGGCATCACCTGGACCTGCACCGTCCAGGACGGGTGGTCGCCGCGGGCGATGGCGGCGTGCAGGTCGCGGAGGTGGAAATCCCGGTCCTGCGCGGTCATCGCGGCCGCGTCGGCGTTCGTGAAGTTCCGGATCCCCTGCTCGGTCTTGAAGTGGTACTTCACCCAGTACCTGTCACCGACCGCGTTGTACCACAAGAACGTGTGGCTGCCGTAGCCGTTCATGTGCCGCCACCCCGGTTGAACTGCGCCATCTTCTGGATCAGGTAATGATCCTGCAACAGCAACGGACCATCAGAACCAGCCGACTGAGAAAACTCATCACTCGGCGCCGGCTGGCCCGAATCCGTCGTCGTCAGGTTCCTGCGTTCGGTCATCGCTACTTTCCTCCAGCCGCAGCCGTCATCGACTCGGAAATAGTCGCACGCAGTAGTAGAGTTGTCACTCATCGCAGTGTCAGTACAAGGATCGCGCGAGCAGAGCATCTGGCGATTTATCCTGGACTGGTCCGCCTTACCTGCGCGCACGCCCCGTGGAGCACAGCCCTGCCATGCCTGATTCTGATGACTTCGACCGGCAGCTTCGTGACCTAACTTCTGGACAGGCCGAACCGGCTAAGTTCCAGGAACTTTCAGCGGCGGAGCGGGCGCGTCGCGCCCCGCCTCCGCCACCTTCGCCGTCCAGGCTGAACTGGCGCAAGACCAGGAAGGCCAAGAAGCTGCGCAGGCCGGTATCCGAGCCTGGCAAGCGGCCGAGCACACCGCAGGGCAAGCGCAAGACTCCGTCGATGGCGTCGCGCTCCCCGGCCGCGAGGCGCAAGCAGCGGTTCCTGCAGATCCTCCGGACCGTCGGCATCCTGATCGCCTTCGCTGCGCTGGTGTACGGACTTCACCTGCTCGGCTTCGGCCCGCAGTAGCGGATGACGTCCGAGATCGGGTCGACGGAGGCCGAGGCGACCGAGAGCACAGAGCGGCTGGATCAGCAACTCGCCTTTGTTGCCGAGATCGGCAAGCTCAAGGGGGTCTTGCGCCAGACGCACCTGGCCGGGCTAGGCCGGGCGGAGAACTCAGCCGAACACTCCTGGCACCTGGCCCTCGCGGTGCTAGCACTTCGCGATCAGGCACCGGCCGGCACCGACATCAGCCGTGTCGTAGCCATGGTGCTGATTCATGATCTCGTGGAGATCGACGCCGGGGATTTGTTTCTATATGCAAAACCTGAAGAGCACGCGCGGCAAGAGCAGGCGGAGCGAGCGGCGGCCGACCGGATCTTCGCGATTCTGCCGTCCGAGCAAGGCGCGGCCTTGCGAGCGCTCTGGGACGAATTCAACGAGCGGCGATCAGCCGAGGCGCGATTCGCCCGGGCAATCGACCGGCTCCAGCCGATGCTGGAGAATCTCGCCGTGGGCGGGGGGACCTGGCAGCGCCACGGGGTCACCGCGGACCAGGTGCTGGAGAAGGTGACCCTGATCGAGGACGGCTCGCCGGCGCTCGGCCGCTACGCGCGCGACCTGATCAACGGCGCGGTCTCGAACGGGCTCCTCGCCCCGGCACGGAAAGAAGAATCACGGAAAGAAGATTAGCTTCACGGCCGAGACGACGCCGATGATCACGATGACAATGCGCAGCGCGAGCGGCGACAGGCGGCGGCCGATCTTCGCGCCGATCAGGCCGCCCAGGCCGGATCCGACCGCGATCAGCGCGACCACCAGCCAGGCGACGTGGGCGAAGATGACGAAAACCAGGGCCGCGACCCCGTTCACGATCGTGACGAGCACGTTCTTGCCCGCGTTGATCCGCTGCAGGTTGTCGGTGAGGAACACGCCGAGCAGGCCGACCAGCATCACGCCCTGAGCGGCGCCGAAGTAGCCCCCGTAGACGCCGGTCAGAAAGACCCCGGCGATCAGGGCCGGCCCGAGGCGGTCGGACTGGTCGGGGTTGTGCCCGGCGACCCAGGCCGACAGCTTCGGCTGCAAGATGACGAGCACGCAGGCGGCGATGATCAGCACGGGAACGACGAGCTTGAACACCCCGGCCGGGAGCGCGAGCAGCGCGATCGCGCCGGTCAGTGCGCCGCCGAAGGACGCCACGCCGAGCCGCAGCAGCCGGTCACGCTGCCCGGTCAGCTCGGCCCGGTAGCCGAAGCTGGCCGTGATGTTCCCGGGGATCACGCCGATGTTGTTGGACACGTTGGCGATCACCGGCGCGTAGCCAAGCGCCAGCAAGGTGGGGAAGGTAATCAGCGAGCCCGACCCTACGACTGCGTTGATCGTGCCAGCCGCGACCGCTGCGACGAAGATCGCCAAGGCGGCGAGGCTACTCACGCAATTCCTAACACTCCTGACCCTCGCGGCTAACCTGGCCTCAGATCAGATAGTAGGACGAGCGGCTCGCCCGATAAGCGGAGGGGGACGGCGCGAGCGGTCCACCGGGAGGCCCGGCGTTCCACGATCAGCTGCACTCCGAAACACCGGGACAGGTTCCGCTCGGTGAACGCCTCGGCGATCGGGCCGGCCGTGAGCACGGCGCCGCCGCGCATCAGCATCGCGTGGGTGAATCCGGCCGGGACCTCTTCGACGTGATGGGTGACCAGGACCATGATCGGTGACCTCGGGTCCCGCACCAGCGCGGCCAGCCGCAGCAGCAGATCCTCGCGTCCGCCCAGATCCAGCCCGGCCGCTGGCTCGTCGAGCAGGAGCAGCTCAGGGTCGGCCATCAGCGACCGGGCGATCTGCACTCGCTTGCGCTCGCCTTCCGACAAGGTGCCGAACCGGCGCCTGATCAGGTGAGCGCAGCCGACCGCGTCGAGCAGTTCGACCGCCCTGGCCACGTCGAAGGAGTCGAATTCCTCGGCCGTGCGGCCGACCGTGCCGTACCCGGCGGTCATCACCAGGTCGATCACTTTCTCGGCTCGCGGCACCTGCTCGGCGACCGCGGCGCTGGCGAGCCCCACCCGGCTGCGCAGCTCGACCAGGTCGTCTGGGTCCACGGACTCAAGACGCTCGCCCAGCACCTCCGCGCGGCCCGAACTCGGTTCGATCAACCCGGCGGCGAGCTGCAGCAAGGTCGTCTTGCCGGCCCCGTTCGGCCCGACGATGACCCAGTTCTCGTCCTCGCGGACGGTCCAGTTGACGTCCTTGAGCAGCAGTGCCCGGTCGCGGCTGACGGTTACGTCGCGCAGCCGCAGCACTGGTGCCGACATCAGCGCGCGCCGATCACGCCTGGGCCTGCGGCGTCCAGGACGCGGCGAGCTGACCGTCGCCGGCGGCGATATCGGGCCATTCCGCCGTCAGGTCGATGACCGCGATCGCGGACGTCGGGAAGTCAACCGCTGCGGCGACCAGGATCTCGGTGACCTCGGCCGCCGCCGGGTTGTGCCCGACGTACATCAGCCTGCTTACCCGCGGGTCGGTCTCGGCGAAGATGCTCAGCAAGTCCCCTGCATCGGCCTCGTAGAGCCGCGGGTCGGTGATCACCTCGGGCGTACCGGCCAGGCCGGCCGCCACGTACTGCCAGGTCTGCCGGGCCCGCCTCGCCTTCGAGCACAGCACCAGATCCGGCAGCAGGCCTTGACCGGCCACCCACTCGCCGGCCGACTCGGCGTTCTTACGGCCTCGCGGCCGCAAAGCTCGCTCGAAGTCGGGTCCGCCGGGTAGCTCGCCGGCCTTGGCATGCCGCATGACGATGAGCTGCCGTTGCGCTGCCATGGCTCCCTATCGTCACGTACTGCCGCTGCTGAGGAAAGGCCGACGCGCGGTAACCGGCTCTATCGCCTGCGGGGGGACGACCCCCCGCAGGCCCCGCGCGCCTTCGGCGTCAGGCCGCCGCGGTCTTGGTCGTCTCCTCGTCATTGTCCTCCGAAGGCGCCGGGGTTCCGGGGCCGCTCGGCACCTCGGCCTCGGACGGGGCGATGCCGGTCGCGCGGCGCTTGGCGACAACGATCGAGCCGACCACGATTGCGAACGCTCCGATGGCCACGCCGGCCCTGAGCCCGAGATTGCCCGCGTACTTGACCACGCTGGTCGCAATCAGCAGCGAGACCAGG
>DASYAT010000062.1:0-22463 GCA_036501205.1 Streptosporangiaceae bacterium
GGCGTGTTCGACGAGGCCGTCGCCGCGATCGAGGAAGTTAAGCGGCGCGGATTCCGGGTCACCACCAACACCACCATATTCAGCAACGACTCGCCCCAATCGGTGATCGACGTGCTGAATTACCTGAATGACGACCTCAAGGTCGATCAGATGATGGTTTCGCCCGCCTATGCCTATGAGAAGGCCCCGGACCAGGAGCACTTCCCCGGCGTGGCCGAGAGCAGAGAACTGTTCCGCAAGGCGTTCGCCGACGGTAACCGCAAGCGCTGGCGGCTGAACCACTCGCCGCTGTTCCTCGACTTCCTTGAGGGCAAGGCCGATTTCGGCTGCACCGCCTGGGGCGTGCCGTCGTACTCGCTGAAGGGCTGGCAGCGCCCGTGCTACCTGATGAGTGACGGGTACGCGACCACCTACAAGGAACTGCTCGAGACCACCAAGTGGGAGGACTACGGCCGGGGCAAGGACCCGCGCTGCGCCAACTGCATGGCGCACTGCGGCTACGAGCCGTCAGCCGTGCTCGCGACGACGACGTCGCTGCGCGAATCGATACGCGCTATCAGGGGCAGCTGATGGGTGAGTTAGTCACGCAGGCGCGCCGGCGGGCGGACTGGCCGTTCAATCAGCCTGCCCGCCGGCGGTTTGCGGTCGGTAATCCTCGGGCAGGTCACCGTTCCTTCCCAGCGGAGGACTATGGTCGGGAATCGACCGCCTGACAAAACTGTTGACCGGAGATTGTTCGAAATGGGATTCGACCTGCCCGGACTGCTTGCCGCCAACGACGGCAGGGGATATGAGCTGCATGCGCAGTACCTGAACCCGCAGCTGCAGCGGACGCTGCACACGATCGGCTTCGACAAGGTCTACGAGCGCGCCGATGGCAGTTATCTGTATGACCGCGACGGAGAGAAGTATCTGGACTTCCTGAGCGGTTTCGGGGTATTCGCGCTTGGCCACAACCACCCAGTGGTACGCAAAGCGCTGCACGACATGCTCGACCGTGAGCTGGCCGACCTGGTCCAGTTCGACTGCGCCCTGCTGCCTGGCCTGCTGGCCGAGCAGTTGCTCGCCAAGACGCCCGGCATGGACCGGGTCTACTTCTCCAACAGCGGCACCGAGGCCGTCGAGGCCGCGCTGAAGTTCGCGCGGTACGCCACCGGCCGGTCCCGGGTGCTGTACTGCGACCACGCTTTCCACGGCCTGACCGTCGGCTCGCTGTCGGTCAACGGCTCTGATGAGTTCAAGTCCGGCTTCGGTCCGCTGGTGACCAGCACCGGCATCCCGTTCGGCGACACGGAGGCACTGGCCGCCGAACTGAGCAAGGGCGACGTGGCGGCGCTGATCGTCGAGCCGGTGCAGGGCAAGGGTGTGCACGTGGCCCCGCCCGGCTACCTCACGACCGCGCGCAAGCTGCTGCACGACCACGGAGCGCTGCTGATCTGCGACGAGGTCCAGACCGGACTGGGCCGGACCGGGCGGCTGTTCGCCTTCGAATACGACGAGGTCGAGCCCGACCTGGTCACCGTGGCCAAGGCGCTGTCCGGCGGGTTCATCCCGGTCGGCGCGACCATGGGAAAGGAATGGATCTTCGCGAAGGTCTACTCCTCGATGGACCGGGTGCTCGTGCACGACTCGACCTTCGGGTCCAACGCGTCTGCGATGGCCGCCGGCCTCGCCTCCCTGGCCGTCATCGAGGACGAGCAACTCGTCACCAACGCCGAGCGGACCGGCGACGCGATGCGGACCGCGCTGTCGGAGCTGGCCGGGGAGTACGAGATGTTCGCCGGCGTCCGCGGCCGCGGCCTGATGATCGGGATCGAGTTCGCCAAGCCGCGCTCGCTGAAGCTCCGGACCAGCTGGAACATGCTGCAGGCGGCCAGGGTCGGGCTGTTCGCCCAGATGGTCGTCGTGTCACTGTTCGAGCGGCACAAGATCCTGACCCAGGTGGCCGGTGATCACATGGAAGTGATCAAGCTGCTCCCGCCGCTGACGATCGGCGACACCGAGGTCAAGCTGTTCGTCGACGCGTTCGCTGACGTACTGGACGAAGCCCATCGAGGCACCGGCCTGATGTGGGACTTCGGCCGGCGCCTGATCAAGCAGGCCGTGACCAGGTAGAGCGTGCCAGTTCTGTCTGGTAGCGGGCGGTTCGGACGAGGATGGGCGGGTGCGGTGGGAGCGACTTCCCATTCGTTGGACCGCACTTCCCATCCGTTAGCGCCACTTACCACTCGTTTCCCTGTCTCATAACGGGTCATTCCGGGCAGAATTACCAGGGTAATGCAGGGTAAGTGGTCGCAATGGATTGTAAGTCGCCGGCAATGGATGGCAAGTGCTGCTCCCCGGCGTGCGGCCGACAGCCTCGGCGGACGTCGCCGACCCGGGCTCGCGATTGGCTTAACACGGTGCGAGCGACGTCCTCGCAGGTGCGGTTCGGCCGTTAGCCCGGCTGGACCGGTAGTCCGGCTTGCTCCCACGCCTGGAACCCGCCGTCCAGGTCCGTGGCCCGGTACAGCCCGATGTCCTGCAGTGCCGCCGCGGCCAGGCTTGAGGTGTATCCCTGCGAGCACATCACGATCACCTGCAGGTCGTAGCCGCTCACCTCAGGCAGCCGAGCATCCGAACGCGGATCAAACCGCCACTCGAGCACGTTCCGCTCGACCAGCAGCGCGCCCGGCACCGCCCCCTCGGCCCGTCGCTGTGCCTGCGGCCTGATGTCCACCAGCAGCGCCCCGGCTGCCAGCGCGGCCTGGGCTTCCACCGGGTTCAGCCGCCGCAGCTGCCGCCGGGCGTCGGCCAGGATCTCATCGATCGACCGGTACGCCCGCTCCTGTACGTCAGCCCCGGCGGTCACCACGATCGCTCCCCGACGGCAACGCGCAGCACGCCGTCACCGGAGACGTCAAACCGGCGCATGCTGCTCAGCGGCGGCGAGTACGCATGGATGCTGACGGCGGGCTCGATCGCGTCGTTCCGCACGTCGTGGACGTAGCGGGTGCCAAAGGACCGCACCGCACCCGCTCGCAACCGTCGGCTGCGCGTCTCTGGCCGCCCGCAGATCGCGGCCTGCTCGGTCAGGCAACCGCTCGCCACCGTGAACGCCCCGCGTGAATCACCGTGATCGTGGAACCCGGTCTGCTGCCCGGGCAGCCAGGTCAGCAGCCAGACCTCATGCTGTTCACCGCTGCTGATCCGGGCGTACCAGCGCTCGTCCGCCTCGAACCGCACCAGCGGCCGCCAGAGTTCAGGCCGCTCCACGGTCAGTCGCACAATCTGCGCCAGCCTGCCCGGACTGATCGCCACCCCGCCGAGGGCAGCGGCCTCTTGGACGCCCGCCGTAGTCTTCACTTCTTCTCCGATCGGTTAACTAGGAATTTGCCAATGTCAGCAGGCTAGCACTCCCGCCAGCGATCACGCCCGCCGAATCGCTGCAACCCCCGAAGTCACACGGGACACGCTGGTTTCACTGAGCGCCTGGCATCTCTCTGCCCGGCCCTACCTCGTACCCGTCCAGTGCAGGCGCGGTGGCTCAGGCTTGTCCGGCGAGCATCGGGAAGGGCGAGACGGTCAGCATCTCCGGCAGATTCCCGACGGAGAAGACGCGTCCGTCGCAATCACGTATGACTGGTCCGAGCGTGTCGTTCAAGTGTCGTCGGGGCGCGAGTTCTGCTAGCTCTATTAGCACCGGGGTGCGTCGGGCTCACCGGCGCATAGGCGCTGACGGGCGGTATCGACGAAGCTCCTGTGGATCTCCAGGCCGCCGGCCCGCCGGCCCAGACGGCGTGCCACGACTGCGGTCGTTCCCGATCCTGCGAACGGGTCAAGCACCACCGCTCCTGGCGGCGAGCACGCTTTGACGAAAAACTCGGCCAGGCCCTCGGGCATCGCGGCGGTATGGCCGCCAGCGCCCTTGTACTGGTTGTAGGTCTGAGGCACGGACACCACGTTGCCAGGATCGGCGCCCCCGTGCAGGAAGGTCGTCGTCCTGTCCCGCCCGAACCCGGCGTCAGTGTTGCGCCTGCCGAGCTTGTCGAGCTTGCGCCGCTCGATCTCTTCCGGCGTTGTCTTGTAGGGCACCCGGATAGCGTTCAGGTCAAAATAGGGTTTCGGTCCTTTGGCGAAGGCGTGGACATACTCGAAGCTGTCCTTTGTCCGGGGGCCGAACCGACCGGGGACGGCGTTGGGCTTGGACCAGACGTACGTTTCGAGCCAGCGCCAGCCTTGCTGCTGGAGCGCAATCACGAGCTGATAGACGTAGGGATGCCGCTGGCCCTGCAGGGTGCCGCTCTTCGCGACCCGGTTCTTGATGTTGAGCACCAGCCAGCCGGTGTCCCGGGTGGCCGAAAGCATGGACTCGCTGTACGGCAGGAACCATTCGACGTAGCGATCTGGGTGAATCCGGCTGTAGGCGCGTGCGTCAGCGTACGGCGGGCTGGTGAACCACAGATCCACCGACTCGGCCGGCAGCGCCGGAAGCCACTGCGCGCTGTCGCCCCAGGTCATCCCATCGCCCAGCAGGCGCTCGAGCATGTGATCAGGTGAGGCCCGTGGAGCCGGTGGTGACATCGGGCCCGTCATGAATATTGAGGCGTGCGCCCGGTGTGCTGGGTTAGGCGTGGGTAGGCGGGTGCTGGGCTCGGGTGAGGGCGCGGTTGATGGTGTTGGCGATGTCGGGGAGTGGGATGCCGCCGTCGGGGTGGTGGGGCGTGCGGGCATACCAGGACAGCTCACCGTCGTCGGAGATGTCGAGGGTGCCCCGGTAGGGCTGGCGGGAGTTGGTGGCGGTGAGGACAGGGCTGGTGTCGGCGCCGGTCTCGGTGATGGTGGCGGTGAATCCGTAGCGGTACAGGGCGTAGCGGATGATCTCGACGAGAGGATAGCCGTCGGTCGTGCCCATGGCTGGTTCTCGCCTGGCGTGGTCGGGGTCCAGGAGTTCGATGGCCATGCCGATGAGGCGGGACGGGTGCAGGTGGGGGCACTGGACGGAGCGGTATTCCCAGGTCAGGCTGCCGTGGCTGGTGATAGTGACGTCGGTGATGGCACGGACGGCGTTGTTGATCTTGAGGTAGGCATCGCCGTCCCAGGCTGGGATGGTGAACCGGTATCCGGCCGGCAGGAGCAGGTCGATCATTTTGGCGAGGGCCTGGTCGGCTGGGCTGTTCGGGTTCCGCCGACTGGCTGGTGGAGGAGCTTGCTGTATAGCGGGCATGGAGTCTCCTCGGATGCGTTCATCAGTGAATGCCGTACTGCGTTCCGGTCGAGGGTCGGTCTAGCGATCGCCTGCCGACCCGCACTTCATACTCATGGTCAGTCTATGGCACTCGTCTACACTCGTCTAGCTCGTGCGTAGACGTATCCAACTGTGCGCGTGCGACCTGCCCATCTACGGTCGTGATCATGAGTGAGTACGACCCGTTGGCCCCAGTGCCCCGTTACCGTCAGATAGCGGAGATCCTGCGCCGTCGGATCGAGCACGGCGACCTGATACCGAACAGGCCGATACCGTCCGAGGTGCAGCTCGAGCAGGAATTCGGCGTAGCCCGAGCAACCGCCCGCAAGGCAGTAGCACTCCTGCGGGAATGGGGCCTGATCACAACCGTGCCAGGCCTGGGTTCGTATGTATTGCCAGAAGATCGCCGTGCGCCGCAATGAGGGCTAAGTCAACTCCGGGTTGATATTCCTGGCCTGGTTTCAGTCGTGAGATCTGCGGCGATCCGATGAACGTGCTGGGGCGGGCCGGTGCGGTCACGGGGCAGCGCCGTGTTGGCCGACCTCTGCGGTCGGGTCCTGACCGCCCACGCGGCGACCGCGCCGCCGCTGTTCGTGACCAGATGCAGCGCGATGGGCGCGGCCAGGCCGCCCGATTGCTCGCGCAGCCAGGACAGCAGCGCGCCGCTGGCGGCCATTCCCGCGCAGACCGCGCTGACCCGGGCGACGGCCTGCCGGCGATCATCGGCCAGGCCGTTGGTGCGCAGTGCCTGCCAGGTGGGGCGGATGTGCCAGAGCCCGAAGACGCCGCTGGTCACGGCGATTGCGGCGGGCAGCGGCAGGACCCGCCGCAGGCTCGCCTGCAGTACGCCGCGGAAGGCGACCTCCTCCCACAGCACCGTGCCGACCGGGATGCGAACCGCGGCCTGGTACACAGCGCGGCGACCACTAAGCCCAGCGGACCGCTTGTCCGACAGGACCGGCCTGGTGGCGGGCACCGTGGCGATGAGCAGCCATCCCGCCGCGACGGCGCCGGTCCACTCGGTCCCGGCCCGGCCCAGCCGCCAGGAGCCCGGCCCGAACCCGATGTCGGCGGCGGTCAGGCCGCTCGCGGCGGCCGCCGCGAGCACCGCCCCGGTCGCGCCGGTGTTGAGCGGGACGTACCAGCGGTTGTGCCACGGGTGCCTGCCGACGACGTTGTTGTATGCGGCCAGGACGGCGGCAGCGGTCACCGCGAAGGCGCGGTCGGGGGTGGGAGCGCGAGCCGGCATGGCTCAGTCGCCCGGATGGACGAGGCCGGTCTCATACGCGAGAACGACGGACTGAGTACGGTCACGGAGCCCGAGCTTCATCAGGATGCGGCTCACGTGGGTCTTGACCGTCTGCTCGGCAACCACCAGGCGGTCGGCGATCTCGGCGTTGGACAGGCCGCGGGCGACCAGCGCGAGCACCTCGGATTCCCGTTCGGTGAGGCCTTCGACCTGTCGGCGGCTCGGCGCCCTGGGCGCGCCCATCCGGGCGAACTCGGCGATGAGCCGCTTGGTGACGCCGGGGGCGAGGAGCGCGTCACCGGCGGCGACCAGCCGGACCGCGTCCGAGAGTTCGCGCGCTGAGGCGTCTTTCAGCAGAAAGCCGCTAGCACCAGAACGCAGCGCCTCGTAGACGTAGTCGTCGAGGTCAAACGTGGTCAGCACCAGAACCTTTGGCGCCTGCGGCATCGCGGTGATCTCCCTGGTGGCCGCCAGGCCGTCCATCACCGGCATGCGGACGTCCATGAGAACAACGTCGGGGTGCAAGGCGTGCGCGTACGTGACCGCCTCGCGACCGTTCACGGCCTCGGCGATGACCTCTATGTCAGGCTGGGCGTTCAGCAGCACGGAAAAGCCCGACCGCACCATTCCCTGATCGTCGGCGATGACCACGCGGATGGTCACGAGGCATCCTCCAGATCGGTATTGTCCGCCGGAAGCGCGGGCTCCTGCTTCTCACCATCAAAGGGCAGGGCCGCCGTCACCAGGAACTCGCCTTCCTTGGTCGGGCCGACCGAGAGATGACCTCCCAGCATCGTGACCCGTTCTCGCATGCCGATGAGTCCGTGACCGGCCCCTCGCCCGAGCGCTTGCGATCCGTCGGCGCCGACGGAATTCCTGACCTCGATCACCAGCGAGGCTTCGCCGTAGTAGCACGAGACCTGGACCCTTGACCCCGGAGCGTGCCGCATCGCGTTGCTCAGTGCCTCCTGCACGATCCGGTAGGCGGACAGGTCGACGCCCGCGGGCAGCGGCCGCGGCTTTCCGCTGACCTTGTGAGCGACCGTGACCCCGCCGCTGCACGCGGACTCAAGCAAGCTGTCCAGGTCATCCAGGCCCGGGGTCGGCGCAGTGCCGGGCGTTTCGCTGCGCAGCACCCCGAGAAGGCGGCGCAGTTCGCCCAGGCCGCTCAGGGCACTGGCCCGAATGTCGGCGAAGCTCTCGACCAGTTCGGTCGGCGGATCGGCCGTCTTGTACGGCGCGGCCTCGGCCGCGATCGCGATCACGGACATGTGATGCGCGACGACGTCATGTAGCTCCCTGGCGATGCGCTGGCGCTCTTCGAGTACCGCGCGCTCGCCTTTGTGGCGCTGTTCGGCCACCTCGAGCTGCTCGCGGCCGCTCCGGCGCGAGCGGATGACCACCCCTGCGAGTACCGGTATGGCGGTAAGAAAAACGGCCGATGCGGCGGTGTTCGAGTTGATCAGGGCCGCGCCAACGGTCGTGACCAGGACCGCGCTCATCACCACCCACGTCTTGCAGCGCACAGAGACCGCGTACAGGCACAGGCCGTAGACGAGCACCCCGGTGAAGAAATAAGGACCAGTGGACAGGCTCCCCGGCGAGACAAAGATCGTGGTCAAACCGATCGCGGCCGCCGACGTGGCCCAGGCGGTGAGCGGCCAGCGAGTACGCACCACCAGCGGCGCGCAGAGGATGAAAGAAGCCAGCAGCAGCACTGCGTCGCCGTACTGGTACCCAGCTCGCGCGTTGGCCTGGCCGAGCATCGAGTCAGTCGCCCCGAAGCAAATCAAGGCGAGTGCGACGTCGGCGAGGAAGACAAAGTCCACGCTCCCGCGCCGCAGCCGGCGTGCTCGCGGGGTCGGGGGAGCCGTGACGCCAGTCGCGAACTCCGATGCGAGCTGGCTCCTCAGATGGGAGACCATGCCCCCAGCGTATTTCGGCCTGGAACGGTTTTCGTGCCCCGGAAGAGTGATCCGTAAGGCAGTACGTCAGTAGGGGGTGATCCGCGGCTGCGTCGTTCCTTGCTAGCGCGCGATACCTCGCCGCAGACCTTCCCTTACCACCGGGTCAGGCGCTCAATGGGCTCCTCAGCGTGACGCCGGCTAGCCGGATGCGTCCGTAATTTCCTGCTCAGTGTCAGCACGCAAAGCACCGCAGCACCGCTGGACAGGAAAGGACACACCATGAGGCACCGCCGTTTGGCCGCGATCGTGGCCGTCGTCGCCGTCGTGGGCGCCACCACGGCCGCCACGCTTCCTCCCGTGCCGATCGACCGGCCGCAACCCCTGCCGGCCCTGACCGCCCGCGCGCTCGCGGCCCGCTACACCGCCAACTCGCGCCGCATCGCCGTGGCCGCAAGCGCCGCGAGGCGGGATGGCGACACCAACCTGATCCGCGCTCTCGCGGGCTTGCGGGGTCAGCGCTTCATCGACTTCAACCCGAACGGTCAGGGCCTGGCCGTCGAGGTCGTCGGCGGACTGGCCACCGCCACCCGGGTGGCCATCCTCGTACCAGGATCCGACACCTCGCTTGCGACCTTCGACTCCCGGGGCACGGCCTCGCCGGACGGCGCTGCTACGGCCCTGGCCGCGCAGGTACGCAAGCTAGACCCAGGAGCGCGTTTTGCCGTCATCGCCTGGCTCGGTTACCGGACGCCGGCCACATTGAGCCCCGGCGTGCTGACCTCTGGCGATGCCCGCCAGGGAGCGAAGGCGCTGCGGTCGTTCGTCGGCCAGCTCACCCGCGACGGGCGCCAGGTCGCGCTGATCTGCCACAGCTACGGATCGGTCGTCTGCGGCCTGGCCGCGCCGCACCTGCCCGTCACCGACATCGCCGTGATCGGCAGCCCGGGGATGGACGCGTCGACGGCCCGGTCGCTGGACACCCGAGCGCGCGTGTGGGCGGGCCGGGGTACCGGTGACTGGATCGGCGACGTGCCCCACATCCGGCTTCTCGGCCTGGGATTCGGGCAGGACCCGACCGCGCCTTCCTTCGGAGCCAGGATCTTCGGCTGCGGCGATGCCAACCACAGCGAGTATTTCCGCCCGGCCGGCACCGCGCTGCGGAATCTCGCCTACATCGCGCTCGGCCAGCCCGCCGGAGTGACCCGATGACCGCCGCCAGCCGGCGCACCGGCATCGCGGGGGGTTCCGGAGGGTCCCGCCCGCTACACTCCCGGCCCACCACCCGGGCCCGCATCGCCAGGATCTCCGAGCTCGCCAAGCAACTCGACGCCGCTACACCTCCGCATCGGGACCGCGTCGTGGACGCGCTCCGCGCGCTGGCCATCGCCGGAGTGATCCTTGGCCACTGGCTGGTGACAGCGCTCGTGCAGACGAACCACGGCAGCGGCGCTGTCGTCCACGACGCCAGCCCGCTGGCCACGCTGCCCGCCCTTACCCCCTTGTCCTGGGTATTCCAGACTCTGGCGATCTTCTTCCTGGTGGGAGGGTATTCGGCGGCGAAAAGCTACTGCGGCAACTACCGCGCCTGGCTAGCCAAGCGACTGACCCGGCTGTCTCGTCCTGTGGCCTTCCTGGCAGCGATCTGGACGCTGGTCGTGACCGTGCTTTTCGACGCCGGCGTCCCCTGGTCCACGCTGCACGTCTTGGTGACCCTGGTCCTCGATCCCCTCTGGTTCCTAGGCGTGTTCGCGCTGCTGACCGCGGCGACCCCGGTAGCGGTCGGACTTGTGCGCCGTCTCGGGGCAGCGGCCGCGCTGATCCCGCTCACTGTCGTGGCGGGCGTCGACCTGGTGCGGTTCGGCGTTGGCGACCTCGCCTGGCTGGGCTGGGTTAACGTGCTGGCCGGCTGGCTCGTGCCTTACCTTCTGGGTGTCGCGTGGGCCCGCGGCTCGTTCGCCGGCCGGAAGGTCCCGGCCCTGATGCTGGGCGGCGGCGTCGCGGCGACCGCGGCGCTGATCGTCTGGGCGGGATATCCCGCGAGCATGGTGGGGGTGAACGGCGCCGCTATCTCGAACCTGAACCCGCCTACCCTCGCGGCCGTGACCTTCGGCATCGCCCAAGTCGGTCTTGCCCTGCTACTGCGCGGCCCGCTGACCAGGTGGACCCGGCGTCCGCTCGCCTGGGCCGCCATCGCCGTCGCCAACCTGTCGGCGATGACGCTGTTCCTCTGGCACCAGACCGCCTTCATTACCGTGACCATGCTTGGTTCGCTGTTCGGCCGGCTGCCTGGCTTGCAGACGGCACCGTCCAGTCTCGCCTGGATCACCGAACGGCTCGCCTGGCTCCCGGCGTTCGCTATCGTGCTCGGATTGCTCTGGGCCATCTTCCGGCGCGCCGAGCAGCCACGACGCCATTCCGCCAGAGACAGGCAGGAGCGGGTCGCCGCTGTAGTTGCCCGACGCTGAGTAACAACAGCGCTGAGCCGCCGCCGTTGCGTCACTGGCAATCTGGAACCGGTGAACGCGCATATTTCACCCCCGGGATATTGCAAATCGGATGAGTGCGCCCGAGTTTCCGGATCCGGGTCACGTTTGCGAACTGGCCGTCGGCCAGGTGCACCGGAGCCTCCCTGGAGTAGTTCCGTCCCGGGAAACTACTGCACCGTTGCCTCCCTGGTGTAGCCCCGGCTGCACCGTTGCCCACCTGGTGTAGTTCCTTCTCGGGAAGCAACTACACCAGGGAGGCTCCGGTGCAGTTCCCCGCAGGATCCCCGGGGCGGCGGCCGGCTGCGGCCAAGCACACTCCGCGACGCCCGTGGACGCGCCGGCCTTGCACGCGCGGACCCACCTGGTGAAGGGCGCCTTGCGCTTGCGGACGCACGGACCGGCCTCGGGAGCCAGGGCGGAGGCCGGCGCACAATTTTCTCACTAAAGCAATAGAATTTATAGGAGATATTCTGGGCCGGTGAGTACATACGTGCTCAGGGCGGTCGGAGAGAGGGAGCTTTGATGTCGGTAACTGACGAGTACCTGGCCAACAACGCGCGGTACGCGGAGTCCTTTAGCGGGCCGCTGCCGATGCCGCCGTCGCGGCAGGTCGCCGTGATCGCGTGCATGGACGCGCGGCTCAACGTGTACGGCATCCTCGGGCTCGGTGACGGGGAGGCGCACGTGATCAGGAACGCCGGCGGCGTGGTGACCGATGATGAGATCCGCTCCCTGGCCATCTCCCAGCGGCTGCTCGGCACCAGCGAGATCATCCTGATTCATCACACCGACTGCGGGATGCTGACGTTCACCGACGACGAGTTCAAGCGTTCGATTCAGGACGACACCGGCATCAAGCCCGCCTGGGCCGCCGAGGCCTTCGGTGACCTCGACGAGGACGTGCGTCAGTCGGTCGCCAGGATCAAGGCGAGCCCGTTCGTCCCGAACAAGGACTCCGTGCGCGGATTCGTATTCGACGTGGCGACCGGCAAGCTCAACGAGGTGAGCTGACCGGCCTGGTCTAGGCTGGGCCTGTGCTGCCGACGCTAGCGACCCGATGACGGCGAGCGGGCGGGCACAGGCCCACCAGGCCCACCGGGCCGACCAGGCCCAGCGCGTCTTGCGGTTGGGCCGTCGCAGCTTCGAGCCTGGCCAGTTGCTGGTGATGGCGATCGTGAACCGGACCCCGGACTCGTTCTTCAACGCGGGCGAGACCTGGGATGAGTCGGCGGCCATGGAGCGCGTGCACCAGGCCATCGCCGACGGCGCCGACATAGTCGACATCGGCGGGGTGCCGGCCGCGCCCGGCCAGATCGTGGACGTGAGCGAGGAGATCAGGCGGACGGCCGGGTTCGTCGCGGCGGTACGGTCGGCCTATCCTGACGTGGTCATCAGCTCGGATACCTGGCGGCACGAGGTCGCGGCGGAGGTCTGCGCGGCCGGGGCCGACCTGATCAACGACAGCTGGGGCGGCTGGGACGCCGAACTGCCCGCGGTGGTCGCGGCGGCCGGCGCCGGGCTGGTCTGCGCGCACGTCGGCAGGCAGCGGCCACGGACGCGGCCGCACCGGGTGAGCTACCCGGACGTGATGGCCGACGTGCTGGAGCAGACCCGGCGGCTCGCGGCCCGGGCGGTCACCGCTGGCGTCGACGAGTCCGCGATCGTGATCGACCCCGCGCACGACTTCGGCAAGAACACCTGGCATTCGCTTGAGGTCACCCGGAGGCTGGCCGAGATGGTCGCGACCGGCTGGCCTGTGCTCGTGTCGCTGTCGCGCAAGGACTTTGTCGGCGAGACCCTCGATCTTCCACTGCAAGATCGTTTGGCGGGAACGCTTTGCGCGAGTTCGATAGCTGCGTGGCTAGGTGCTCGGATCTTCCGTGCTCATGACGTGGTCCAGACCCGTCAGACGCTCGACATGGCCGCCTCGATCAAAGGCGAACGCCCGCCGGCCAGAACCGTCCGCGCCCTAGCCTGATCAATGATCATCGCCGCTGCCCTGTGCCCCGCCCCGCCGTTGCTACTGCCCGGCCTGACCGGCGCCGCCGACGTGCTGCCCGAGCTGCGGGCTGCCTGCGCGGACGCGGTTCGCGAGCTCGTGGCGGCTGGACCGGACCTCGTTGCGGTGGTCGGTCCGGCCGAGACGACCGCGGCCTGGGATCCGGCCGCGCGGACCGCGCTGGCTTTGTATGCGCCCGGGCTTTTGGGCGCTGGGTTCGACGATGCCGCGCTGCTTCCGGTTTCGCTCGGTGTCGGGAGCTGGCTGCTTGATCAGGGCGGGTTCGCGGGCGCGCGGCAGTTGCGCTCGGTTGCCGGCTCGGAGTCGGTCGGTGCCTGCGCCCAGGTCGGCAAGGAGATCGCGGGGCTGCCAGGGCGGGTGGCGCTGCTCGTGCTGGCCGATGGCAGCGCCTGCCGGGGACTCAAGGCGCCCGGATACTTTGACGAGCGCAGTGCCGGGTTCGACGCCGAGGTTGAGCGGGCTTTGCGCACCGGTGATCTCGACGCGTTGCTGGCGATCGACCCTTCGCTGGCCAGCGAGCTGATGGCGGCCGGGCGGCCCGCGTGGCAGGTACTGGCCGGCGCGCTCGGCGGCCAGGTGGTGGCGAGCGAGATCCGGTACTGCGATGATCCCTTCGGCGTGGCCTATCTGGTGGCATCGATACGGGTTTAGGGAGCGTGCATGGCCGAGGGAAGTTTCAAGGACCAGACGGTGCTGGTGTTCGGCGCGGCGGGCGCGCTCGGGTGCGGGGTCGCCGAGGCGTTCGACGCCGAGGGTGCGTCGGTCGTCGGGGTCGACCGGGCTCAGCCGGCTGGCGAGCGGCGGCTGGACGGCGTCCGGTACCTGGCCGCTGACGTTACCGATGATGGCGACCTCGCTCGGCTGTTCGATGCCGGCCTGGCCGGTCAGGCGCCCTGGGCGGTGGTCAATACCGTCGGCGGGTTTGCCCCGAGCCGGCCGTTTACCGAGCTGGACCCGGCCGAGCTGACCGGGCAGTTCACCTTGAACCTGCTGACCGCCGCGCTGATCACCAAGCACGCGCTGGCCGCGTTTGGCCGGGCCGGGGCTGGCGGCCGGCTGGTGCACACCGCCAGCCGGGCCGGTGTCGTGACCAAGGGCTCGGGTTTCGCCTACTCGGTGAGCAAGCTCGGGGTGCTGCATCTGGTGTCGATGGCGGCCGATGAGGTGCGCGGCACCGGGATCACGGTGAACTGCGTCGTCCCGAGCATCATCGACACCCCGGCGAACCGGGCCGCGATGCCCAACTCCGACCACGACGCCTGGCCGAAGATCGGTGACATCGCCAGGAGCTACGTTTACCTGGCCGAGCCGGGCTCCGGGCTGATTAACGGCGCGTCTGTACCCGTTTAAGGATTGGTGGTCGCTGCGGGGGTACTTAATGGCCTATGCGCCGTATCTCCTGGGCCCGCCTGATCGCCGCTGTCCTGACCGTTGCCGCTCTCGGGATCGCTGGCTGCTCAGCCAAATCCCTGTCGGCGCTGGTCAACTCCAAGACACATCACAAAACCCACGCTAATCACCATCCCAGGCGGCATCACAAGGGTCATAAGAAAGCCCGCGCAAAGCGCCATCAGACGGCGAAGCACCATCCGCACCGCGCCAGGCCGCACCATCCGCGTCCCGCCAGGGCGAAGCCGGCGGCGTCCGGGCCTGACTCGCTGGTCGTCGAGCCGAGCGGCGGGTTCTCGGCCGTGTATCAGCTCATCAACCACGCCAGGCACAGCATCGACGTCACGATGTTCGAGTTCGCCGACACGACCGCCGAGCACGACCTGGCGGCCGCGGCCAAGCGCGGCGTCGATGTGCGAGTGATCCTGGATCAGCGGGAGCACAGCACGAACTCCGACGCCTACAGCTACTTCAAGGCGCACGGGATCAAGGTCGTCTGGTCCTCGACGAAGTTCGAGTACACCCACCAGAAGACGCTGACGTTCGACAACTCGGTGTCCATGGTGCAGACCGCGAACCTGACCCAGCGGTACTACGCGACCAGTCGTGACTTCCTCGTCAAGGACACCAACTCCGCCGACGTAGCGGCCATTGTGCGGGTGTTCAACGCCGACTTCGCGCACAAGCCGATCACGGCCGGTGACGGCCACGACCTGGTCTGGTCGCCGACGGACTCCGAGCGGCAGATCCTGGCCGTGATCAACGGGGCCAGGAAGAACCTGCGGATCTACAGCGAGGAGATGGCCTTCTCGACGGTGATCGACGCGCTGGAAGCGGCGGCCAAGCGGGGCGTCAACGTCCAGGTGTGCGGTGAGAACTCCGACAGCGAGTACACCTCTACGTTCGAGGCGATGGTCAGGAAGGGCGTGCACATCTCGTACTTCAGCTCATCGACCGGCTTCTACATTCACGGGAAGGTGGTCCTGGCTGACTACGGGACCAGCCACGCGCGGGCGTTCATCGGGTCGGAGAATTTCTCGGAAACCTCGCTCGATCGCAACCGGGAACTCGGCCTGATCACCTCGGCGAAGCCGATCCTGTCCTCGATCGTGAAGGTGTTCGGGCCGGACTTCGCCAAGGGCCATCAGGTGAAATAGGTCAGCTCGCCGGGTGCGTGAGCTGACAACGGCGTACCGACCTCGGGAACTGGCATGGCATCCTGCTCAGCGTAGGGCCGTTCTGCGTGATCAGCGCGCTGGGCCAGGCGGCCGGGTGGCTTGAACTGCGGCGAATGCAGGCCTGACTGCCGGTTAGCCCGGGTTCCGATAATTCTTTGCCGGTTCGCCGTCATAGCGGCGGAGTTGGCTCGTCTTTACTAGTGCCGTTACCGCGAAGGCCTGTCGCCTTCCAGGTAGCTGTCGCCCTGGCGGCAACGTCGATGGGTTGTTGCGATGGTTTGTCGGTTACGTCGTGACAACGGCGGCCCGGCGTTTGCTGCCAGCGGTCGTCTCCGTGGTGGCGCGGCGGCAGGTTTAGCGGTAGCGGCGCGGCTGGGGGTGAAACGGGTGGGTCCGGAGGGTTGGGGGCCGGGCTCACCCGCCCCGCCCCTGGCCCTCCGGATCCTTCGATCCCTTGCTACTTGATCAGCGGGTCGCGGGGGAGACCCAGGATGCGCTCGCCGATCTGATTGCGCTTGATCTCCGAGGTGCCGCCGGCGATCGACATCGCGCGGTTCGCGAGCGTGAGCATGCCTGCAAGAGCACCCTTTCCGTCGAGGAACGCCAGGTCAGAACCGGCCAGCGCGGCCAGGATCGCGGCGGCCTCGTGGCCGGTTTCCGATAGCACCAGCTTGGTGATGTTGCCCTCAGAGCCCGGTCCGCCGCCGGCTACCGCCCGGTGCGCGCTGCGCAGGTTCAGCTGGCCCATGGCCTGGACCTTGGCGATGTGCCTGCCGACCCGGCTAGCGCCGCCTGGCAGCCGCTCGGGATGCGCGTCGAGCGGCGCGATGAACGAGTCCACCGGCAGCGACATGCCGCCTTCGCCGCCGCCGATGCTCACGCTCTCGTTGCCGAGGGTGGCCCGGGCGACCGTCCAGCCGCCGTTGACCGCGCCGACCACGTCGTCGTCGGGAATCACCACGTCGTCGAAGAAGACCTCGTTGAAGTCGGAGTTGCCGGTCGCCATCTTCAGCGGCCGTACCGTCACGCCCTTGGCCTTCATGTCGATGACCATCATCGTGATGCCGCTGTGCTTGGGCACGTCCGGGTTGGTGCGGACGGTGGCCAGCCCGTACCTGGCCAGGTGCGCGCCGCTGGTCCAGACCTTCTGGCCGTTGATCACCCAGCCGCCGTCGACCCTGGTCGCCTTGGTCTTGACCCCGGCGGCGTCCGAGCCCGCCTCTGGCTCGCTGAACAGCTGGCACCAGATCACCTCGTGATTCAGCGCCGGAACCACCCAGTGGGCGACCTGCTCGGGCGTGGCGTACTGGATCAGCGTCAAGATGACCCAGCCGGTGATCCCGTAGCCCTTGCGCTTGATCCCGGCGGCGGCGAACTCCTGCTCGATCACGAGCTGCTCGATGGCGCCGGCGTCCCGGCCCCAGGGCTTGGGCCAGTGCGGCATCACGTAGCCGGATTCGACCAGCGCCTTGTTCCTGGCGGTGTCGTCGAGGTCGCGCACCCGCTCGATGACCTCGCGGACGCCGTCCCTGATCGGCTCGGCCTCGGGCGGCAGGTCGACGTGCCGGTCCCGCTTGACCCCGCGCCTGACCTCATCGGTCACGTGCTCGGCGGCGGCCTCGGCGTCGATGATCGCCTCGATCGCGGCGGCCCGGCGCAGGTACAGATGCGCGTCGTGCTCCCAGGTGAACCCGATGCCGCCGTGCACCTGGATGTTGAGCTGCGCGTTCTGGACGGCGGCCGGCAAGGCGTGCGTCGCGGCCAGCGCCGCGGTGTAGCTGGCCTGGTCACCGCCCGCCGCGCGGGCCGCGTCCCACACCAGCGCGGTCGACAGTTCGGTGTCCACCAGCATGTTCGCGCAGTGGTGCTTCACGGCCTGGAACATCGCGATCGGACGGCCGAACTGCTCGCGCACCTTGGCGTAATCGCTGGCCGAGACCGTGCATTCCCTGGCCACGCCGGTCGCCTCGGCGGCCAGGATCAGCCGGGCCAGGTCAGTCAGCACCGCCCGGCCGCCTTCGATCAGCTCGGCTGGGACCGCGTCCAGCTTGATCTTCGCCGACCGCCGGGCCGGGTCCAGGTTGGCCGGCTCCTTGATGGTCACGCCGCCGTTCCTGCAGTCGACGACGGCTACGTCATCGCCCACGCCGACCAGCAGCAGGTTGGCCAGGTGCCCGCTGAGCACGACCCCGGCCGAGCCGCTGGCGGTACCGCTGCTGACGGTCAGGTCGCCGGACAGCGCGATCGAGCCGATGATCGAGCCGTCGGCCAGGCCGGGCAGCCACTTGGCTTGCTGGTCATCGGAGCCGATCGCGGCTAGCGCCGCGCTGGCGATCACGGTCGGCACGAACGGGCCCGGGGCGACCGCGCGGCCGAACTCCTCGGCGACGATGACCAGCTCGGACAGGCCGAAACCGGAGCCGCCATGCTCCTCGGGCAGGTGCAGGCCGAGCCAGCCCAGCTTGCCCATCTCGGTCCAGGACGCGGGCAGCTCTTCGGTGTCCGCGGTGAGCAGGGCCCGGTTGGCGGCCCTGGCGCCGGTATTGCGCAGGAAGTCAGAGACGGTCTGGGCCAGCGAGCGGTGCTCGTCGTTGATCGCGATCGACATGGATAAACAGTACCCCTCTGGTAGGAGATGCCCAGCTCTAGCTTGTTGCCTGCGGACTGCGTGCCTGCGGATCGGCGGCTTCGGTGGTGAGCGGCGGCGGGCGGCGGCTGCCCGGGCGGAAAAGCGACTCCTGGGCGATGCCGGCCGCCAGCGTGCCGTCCCGGCTGAAGATCCGGCCGGTGTACATGCCCCGGCCGCCGGCGGTCGACTCCGGCAATAGGTCCATCAGCACCCAGTCGTCAAGCGCGACCGGGCGGTAGAACCACACCGCGTGGTCGAGGCTGGTCACGATGCCGACCTCGGCGATGCCGCGCACCGAGGCGAGCCCGGTGAACATGTCGGAGACGTAGGTGAGCGCGCAGGCGTGCAGGGTGTTGTCGTCGGGCAGCTTGTCCGCCGAGCGCATCCAGACCCGCGAAGGCCAGTCCTGTCCTGGCACCGCCTGCTCGGGGACCTTGATGTCGATCCCGCGCATCCGGGGATGGATCGTGAGACTAGGCAGATCCTCCGGGCTGGTGACCTCAGGCGCCTCGTGGGCCTGGTAGTCGTAGCCGTCCTCGACCACATGGAACGACGCGGCCAGGTTGAAGATGACGTTGCCGTTCTGGATCGCGATGACCCGGCGGTTGGAGTAGGACCGCCCGTCCCGGTCCCGGTGCACGGTCAGCAGCACCGGGTACGTCGGGTCGCCTCGGCTCAGGAAGTAGCCGTGCAGCGAGTGCGGGTACCGGTCCTGCGTCACGGTCTCGGCGGCGGCGCGCAGCGCCTGGGCCGCGACCTGCCCGCCGTAGAGCCCGTACGGGTCATCGAGGAGGACGGTCGACCGGTAGAGGTTGGCGTCGATGCGCTCGAGTGTCAGGACGTCTACCAGGCTTGGCTGGGCTCCGTTGGGCATGGCCCAATAAATATCAGAACGGGTTAGCGGGCTGATACGGCGGCGAGTACGGCGAACAGGATCGTGCTCATCGCGAGCAGGCCGTGGGCGGCCGGGATGAGCGGGCTGAACTCCACCCGGGGCCTGCGCGGGGCAGGCTTGGTGAGCAAGCTGTCTACTAGGTCGTCGACTAGCTTGGTGGTGAGTGCCTCGTCGTCCAGTACCCGGGCCAGCATCTCATCGGAGGTGATCCCCAGCAGGCCGTCGAACTGCGGTCGCTGCGGTTCGTCGGCGGGCCGGACGGAGGGGTAGGGAGTCCACAGCGTCACGGTCGAGATGCCGAGTCCGATCGCGGGGGCGAGCAAGCCAAGCGACACCCAGGCGAGCGCGGGCTCGCCGGTGACCACGAAGCTGATCCAGGCCAGCAGGCCGGTGAAAGCCAGCCCGGCATGCCCGAAGATCACCCAGCGCGGGACAGCGCCGGCTGGTTCTGCGCCTGGACGGCCGGCCGGAACGCGAGTGCCTCCGCCGGCGATCCACGAAATCAGCATGTAGGCGCCGAAGGATTCGGTCAGCAGCCAGTCCACTAGCGCGAAGATGGCAAGTGCGTGCTTATCTGGCATAGCTCTAACTTCAAACGATTGCCTAGATGTTGACTAGTAGCAAGCGGCTGGCCATGGCCGTGCTCGCGGCCAGGCTGTCGCAGACCAGATCGTAGCCGAGCTGGTCATTCCTGACCTTCCACAACAGCAGGCAGTTTTGCCAGGCCAGATCCCTGGCCGAGCCGATCGACCAGCCGGCGATCAGGTTGCACACGGCGGCCAGGTGCCGGTCGACGTCCAGCTCGGCCTGGGACTCGAACGACTGCCGCACTGACTGCTCGATGGCGTCCAGCAACTGGTCGACCTTCTGGTAGTCGGCACGGTGCGAGCCTGCCATCGGCTCGGTGCCCAGCTCGATGGCGGTCTGGACGACAGCGATCGGCAGGTCGTGGTTGATGTGGGCGTTCATCCCGGCCAGCGCGAACTGGATCGGCTCGATGCCAGGGTCCGCCCGCTGCTCGATCAGCGGCCGCCAGGCCAGAGGTGCGGTGTCGGGCTTAGCCGCAGCGTTCGCGGCGTCCAGGTACAGGTTCGCGAAGACCACATCGAGCCTGGTCATGAATTGCGGGTTGGAGAAGAATCCGGCCGCTATCCGGTGCCCGACCTCGGTCGTCACTTCGAGGTACATGCGGGTGAAGCAGGCGAGCCCGTCGGCTGACGGCAGATCCTCGTCGATCTGCTGCATGCGCTCGATCGCCTCCGCGATCGATGTGACCGGTGCGGTGGCCGAGGCAGGAAACGGCACGGACATGGCGTCACTATACGGTTACGGGCACGGCCGACATCAGGAGGTGCGATTGAGCCAGACAGGCGCGGGCGAGCCAGGCTGGGACGCCGAGATCGGCGAGATCGAGCGGCGGCGCGATCTGGCCCAGGCGATGGGCGGTCCTGACAAGATCGAGCGGCAGCGAGCCACCGGCCGGCTCACGGTCCGCGAGCGCGTTGACCGGCTGGCCGATCCTGGCAGCTTCGCCGAGATCGGGGTGCTGACCGGCTTCGGCAGCTACGACGCCGAAGGCCGGCTGGTCTCGGTGCTGCCCGCAAACTTTGTCGCCGGGACGGCCAGGATCGACGGCCGTCCGGTGCTGCTCGGGGCCGATGACTTCTCAGTCAGGGGCGGGTCGGGAGACGCGGCGATCCACGCCAAGCAGATCTTCTCCGAGCAGTACGCGAACGACCTGCGGCTGCCGGTCGTGCGGCTGCTCGACGGGGCCAGCGGCGGCGGCAGCGTGAAGACCACGTACGACACCGGCTACACCTACGTGCCGGTTAACCCGGCCTGGGATGCCGTAGTCGACAACCTGTCGCTGGTGCCGGTGGTCTCGGCCTGCCTGGGACCGACGGTCGGCCTTGGTGCGGCCCGGCTGGTCATGTCGCATCTAGCGATCATGGTGACCGGCGTCGGACAGCTGTTCACCGCCGGGCCGCCGGTGGTGCGCGGCGGCACCGGCGAAGACCTGACGAAGGAGGACCTCGGCGGAGCGGCCGTGCATCTGCGCAACGGCACGATCGAGCGGTTCACCCAGACCGAGGACGAGGCGTTCGACTTGATCCGCCGGTTCCTTTCTTACTTGCCGTCCAGCGTGCACGAGACCCCGCCGGTCATTGACTGCGCTGACCCGGCCGGCCGGCGCGAGGACGGGCTGGCGATCGCGATCCCGCGCAATCCGCGGCGGCCGTACCGGATCGCGCCGGTGCTGGACGCGATCTTCGACCGGGGCTCGGTCTTCACCTACGCCGAGTACGGCGGCGCGACGGTCACCGCGCTGGCCCGGCTGGACGGCCACCCGGTGGGCGTGATCGCAACCGACCCGTACAAGGGCACGACGATGTCGGTCGAGGGTGCCCAGGCCGTCACCCGCCTGGCCGACCTGTGCGAGACGTTCCACCTGCCACTGATCAGCCTCACCGACCAGGGCGGGATCACGATCGGCCGGGTCGCCGAGGAGCGCGGCACGGTCAGGTTCGCGGCCCGGGCGATCGCGGCCATCTACCAGTCGCGGGTGCCGCAGGCCGAGGTGATCGTGCGCCGGGTCTACGGAGTCGCCGGGGCCGGGATGGTCAACCGGCACCGGCCCGGCCGGAGCTGGGCCTGGCCGTCCGGCGACTGGGGGTCGCTGCCGCTGCACGGCGGGGTTGAGGCGGCGTTCCGCGCGCAGCTCGAGCAGGCCGCCGATCACGCGGCCGAGGTGGAGCGGATCCGGCGCGAGCTGATCGCGGTCAGCTCGCCGTTCCGCACCGCCGAGCGGTTCGGCGTCCAGGACCTGATCGACCCGCGCGACACCAGGCCGCTGCTATGCGACTGGGTGCGCATGGCTTACCGGGTCCTGCCCGAGCAGACCGGCCGCCCGTCCTTCGGCACGAGGCCTTAGCCCCCGGGCTACCGGGAGCCGGCTTTGCCGGAGGCCGCCGCCGCCCCAGTGATGCTGCGGGGAACTGCACCGGAGCCTCCCTGGTGTAGTTGCTTCCCGGGAAGCAACTACACCAGGTGAGCAACGGTGCAGCCAGAGCTGCACCAGGGAGGCGGCGGTGCAGCAGCTTCCCGGGACGGAACTGCACCAGAGTGGCTCCGGTGCACCTGGCCGGCGGCCGGCCCGCACACGTGACGCCGGATCCGGAAACCGGATGCCCGCAACCCGATTTGCAATCTCCCGGGCGTGAATGCGCGTGTTCATCCGGCCGGGTCGGTCGGGGCAGCCGGCTTGCGCGGGAGCGAAACCCCTCGCATTGCGCCTCAGCCGCAACATCCGCCACAGTAACCCGGCCCCGGCGCCCGGGTTAACCATCGGAGGCGGATCACTCCTGCGGTTGGCGACGGAAGGATAACACCCGTTTCCTGACTATTGCCTGATGCTGTGCGGGTCGGGATGCTGGTGCGACGGGATTGGGAGGTGGGCAGAGATGGCGCTGACGGAGGCGGGGC
>DASYAT010000063.1:0-69359 GCA_036501205.1 Streptosporangiaceae bacterium
CCTGACCGTGTCCCGTGAGGTCGCGGCGATCATCTTCTGCTTGGTGTACGGCGCGGTCTCGGCTTCCTCAGTTGTCAGCCAGACCGAGCCGGTCCACGCTCCGTCCGCGCCGAGCGCGATCGCGGCGGCCATCTGCCGGCCGGTCACGATGCCTCCGGCCGCGAGCACGGGCACCTTCCTGATCGGCTTGATCGCCTCGATGACCTCGGGCACCAGCACCATCGTGGTCACCTCACCGCAGTGCCCGCCCGCCTCGGTGCCCGCCGCTACCAGGATGTCGACGCCGGCGTTGACTTGCTTGATCGCGTGTTCCCGCGCGCCGACGAGGGCCGCGATCGGCACGCCGGCCGCTCTCGCCGCGTCGATCATGAACTGGGGCGGCGTGCCGAGCGCGCTGGCGATCAGCTTGATCGGGTGCTTGAAGGCGACACCGAGCAACTGCTCCCCGATCTCGTCGCTGATCGTCGTGCTCGGCAGTTCGCCAGGCCGTGCCGCAGCCGGCTCGATGCCATGGGACTCCAGCAGGGCGGCGACGAAGTCACGCTGCGGCTGGCCGATCATCGCGTTTAGCGCGGCGGCGTCGAGCCGCTCGCCCTTGCCCGCGAACTTCTCCGGCACCAGGATGTCCGCGCCGTAAGGCCGTCCGCCAACGTGATCATCGATCCAGGCCAGCTCGTGTTCCAGTTGCCCGGGAGTATGCATCGACGCGCCGAGCACCCCGAAGCCGCCCGCATTGGTGACTGCCGCGACCACATCCCGGCAGTGGGAGAAAGCCAGCAGCGGCAGGTCAATGCCCAGCAGGTCGCAGATCGGCGTCTTCATGTCCAGGCTCCTTGATTGGCAAACACCGGCATGTGCGGTCCCCGGACGGAATCCGCTGACCGCACTTGCGCGCGGGTGCTGGCGAGTTACTGGCACTTCATTCTGCCTGGCACCTGGCTGAAGACCACCGCAAATCTTTGTGCCAGAAAACAGATTTTGCTGTTATCTGACCGGCAGTCCGGTGAGCGCCCGGCCGATGATCATGCGCTGGATCTCCGACGTGCCTTCGAAGATCGTGAAGATCTTCGCGTCTCGGTGCCAGCGCTCCACGGGATAGTCCCTGGTATACCCGTTCCCGCCGAGAATCTGGATCGCCTGTTCGGTGACCCTGACGGCGGTCTCTCCGGCGAACAGCTTCGACATCGAGCCCTCGGCGCGGCTGAACTTGCGGCCGTGCCTGGCCATCCAGGCCGCGCGCCAGACCAGCAGCCTGGCCGCGTCGACGCTGGCCGCCATGTCGGCGAGCATGAAGGCGACGCCCTGGTTCTGCCCGATCGGCTTGCCGAACTGGACTCTTTCCGTGGCGTACTCGGTCGCGAACTCCACCGCCGCCCTGGCGACGCCGACCGCCATCGAGGCCACCGTCGGCCGGGAGGCCTCGAAGGTCTTCATCGCCGCCTGCTCCCCCGCGGCGCCGCCTTCGGCCAGCCGGGCCAGCCGCGCGTCGAGCTTCTCCTTGCCGCCGACCAGGCACCGGCCCGGTACCCGGACGTCGTCAAGCACGACCTCGGCGGTGTGCGAGGCGCGCACACCGTGCTTGCGGAACTTCTGCCCCTGGGACAGGCCCTTGGTGCCGGGCGGCACGATGAAGCTGGCCTGGCCCCGGCTGCCGAACGCCGGGTCCACCGACGCGACGACGACGTGCACGTCAGCGATGCCGCCGTTGGTCGCCCACGCCTTGGTGCCGTTGAGCACCCATTCGTCGGTCGCCTCGTGATAGACGGCCCGGGTCTTGATCGCGCCGACGTCGCTGCCGGCATCCGGCTCGGATGAGCAGAAGGCGCCGAGCTTGACATCGCCGGGCCCGCCGAACATCTGCGGCAGCCACTCGCCCATCTGCTCCGGCGTGCCGTTGCTGCTCACCGCCACCGCCGCGAGGCAGCTACCGGTCAGCGACAGGCCGATCCCGGCGTCGCCCCAGTAGATCTCCTCGAACGCGACCGGAGTCCCGAGCCCGGTCGGCTCGAACCATTGCTGAGCGAAGAACTCGATGGAGTAAAGGCCGATCTTGGACGCTTCCTCGAGAATCGGCCAGGGCGTTTCCTCGCGCTCGTCCCACTCCGCGGCAGCCGGCCGGATCACGCTGGCCGAGAATTCATGTACCCAGTCGCGCATCTCGCGGACATCGTCGGACAGGTCTAGAGTGAAACCGCCGCCGGCTTGCTCGTCGTCGCTCATCAAGGCTCCTTGCTCGCCAAGTAGCCGCGGCTCCTCGGGGGTAACCGCCTAAGTTACTCAAGAGTAACATGCCGGAGCGGCTAGCGCATTAAAGATCACGCTGCGGGGGCGGCGCATCAGGCTCTTGTAAGCCAGTCCGGGGGGCAGAGCCAGCAGCGTTCCCGCATCGGGCCGCTCAGCACCGCCCGACCGATCATCAGGGCGGCAAGCATCAGGGTCCACACCAGACCCAGCAAGAAGAGCGCCGCCGCGGCCTGCTCCAGCGGCTTATCCGCCCACCACGACGGACGCTGTCCGTCGAGCCTGATCCGTTCGACGACCGTGATGGCGAGCGGGCTGAGAAAGCAGAGCATCAGCAGCGCGTAGACCCACCGCGCAGGCTCGGTCCTGCTCATCATCGCCGCCCACTCGGCCAGCACGACCGCGCTGATCCCGGCCACGGGCAGCATGATCCAGAACAGGAGCGAGTAGAAGTAATAGCCGATCGTCAGATGATTCATGATCCCCGATTGGATGATCATGAAGGCGTACAGGACCCAGTAGACGACGAAGACCCTGGCCGCGAGCGAACCGCTCTGACGGGCCCGCCTCGCCCTTGGGCGGGCCAGATCGGATCTTGCCGGCCGGCCTGCGCGTCCCCTAGGAGCCGAATGCGATCCCATCAGGGTTGCCGATCGACTATCTGCTGAAGCACGATCACTTCGGCGGGCCTGACGTTGCGGTCGACCATGCGCAGCTTGGCCACGGTGGTGAGATAAGGCCGGAAATCATGGCTGACGCGGCTCTCGAACTGCTTGATGACCCGGCGCCGTAGCCGCTCGGCGATCAGCCTGACCGGCATCGGAAGATCGTCGATCTCCGAGGTGGACATGATCACCGAAGCCATCGCGACGTCGGCGCCGGGCGGGCCAGCAGCCCCGTTGGACCAGTCGATGATCATCGGACCTCCGGCGGTCATCATGACATTGCCAGGGTGCAGGTCCAGGTGCAGCACCCGGTCCCCATCGCCGAAGGGCCGCTTCAGCCAGGAAGGCGCTTGGATCTCATGCAGTTGGTCGTGCATCCGCGCCAGCGTGACGCCGTGCCTGGCCGCCCGCCAGGGCCGCCTGGACAAGTCAGACAGCAGGTCGGCCCCGTCGATCCTGGCCATCACCAGGTCGGTTCCGTCGGCGTCAAATACTTCGGGTACCCCGAGTCCGGCTTCCCGCAGGTAACGCATCAGCCTGGCTTCTGGCTCGGCGTTGGCGCTGATCCGGTACCGGCGCAGCACCCGCCCGCTCCCGAGGTCGTACACGTCAGCCGCCCGGCCTGCGCCGATCAGCCGCCCGGGAGGGTTACCGCCTGTCATGGGATCATTCCATCACCGGTCGAACTCCCAGGGCAGAGAATCGGTCAAGGCCGCCAGAAGCCGACCGGGAATATCGCAAGCCGCGCAAAGCCCGACGAATCAGGAGCCGCACCGGATGGACTACGGCAGCTACAGCCATCTTCTCTTCGAGCGGCACGCAGACGGCGTGCTGCTGATCACGATGAACCGGCCCGAGGTCTACAACGCGGCCGATGAGGTCATGCATGGCCAGTTGGCCAAGCTCTGGACCGATGTGGCCCGTGACGACGAGACCAGGGTGGCGGTGATCACCGGCGCGGGCAAGGCGTTCTCGGCCGGGGGCGACCTGGCCATGGTGCAGCGGATGGCCGGCAACTACGACCGGACCGCGCACATGCTCGGCGAGATGAGCGACCTCGTCTACAACATGATCAACTGCGAGAAGCCGGTCATCTCCGCGATCAACGGAGTCGCCGTCGGGGCCGGTCTGGTGATTGCGCTGCTGGCCGATATCAGCATCTGCGCGGCCGACGCCCGGCTTGGTGACGGGCATGTCAAGCTCGGCGCGGCCGCTGGTGATCACGCCGCGATCATCTGGCCGCTGCTATGCGGCATGGCCAAGGCTCGCTATCACCTGCTGACCGGGGAGATGGTCGACGGGACCGAGGCGGAGCGGATCGGGCTGGTGAGCAAGGTGCTGCCGCGCGAGGAAGTGCTGCCGGAGGCGCTGCGGGTGGCCGGAAGCCTTGCCACGGGGTCGCAGCAGGCAATTCGGCTGACCAAGCGGGCACTGAACAGCTGGCTGCGGACGGCGGGTCCGATCTTCGACCAGTCCGCTGCTTACGAGATGCTCACGTTCATGGGGCCCGATCTAGCCGAAGGCGCTGCCGCCCTCCGCGAGAAGCGCCCGCCGAAGTTCGCCTGACTCCGACCTGGCGGCGGTCAGCCGCAGCTCGAATACCGAGCCGTCGCCAAGGGTGCTCCTGACCTGTACCGAGCCGTGATGTGCCTCAGCGATCGCCTTCACGATCGCAAGGCCGAGGCCGAATCCCCCGGTCGCCCGGTTACGACCGGAGTCAATCCGGGAGAACCGGCTGAAGATACGGTCAATTTCGGCGGCCGGAATTCCGCTGCCCGTGTCTTCGACCGCGATCACTACGTTCGATCCGTCGTGTCGAACGGCGAGCTCGATCCGGTCCTCGGGCTCGGTATGGTCGACCGCGTTCTCGATCAGCGCGTCCAGCGCCAGCGTCAGCCGGTCCGCGTCCCCGAGCACCGACGCCTCCTCGGCGACATCGATCGACCACCGCCGCGGTATGTGACTCCACCGGCGCAGCGTCTCGAGCACGACCTCTTCGGTGTCCACTGGCGCCAGCTGCACGAAGGCCGCGTCGTCGGTCGAGGCCAGCAGCAGCATCCGGCTGGTCAGCCGACGCATCCGCAGCAGTTCGTCCACCGCGATCCGCGCGTCGGCGGCGATGGCCTTGTCGGAGGCTGAGGAGGCAGACGCGGAGGCGGCGGAGGCGGCGGCCCGCTCGATCAGCTCGGTGTGGCCGAGGGCGATCGCGATCGGCGTGCCCAGCTCATGCGACGCATCCTGCAGAAACTGACGCTGCTGGTCGAGCAGCTGCAAGTTGTGGTCGGAGACTTTCTTCATCTCCTCCAGCGCGGCCAGCCGCCGCCGCGAGTGCCAGACCATGACCACGAACAACAGGGCCAGCAGCGGCACTTCGGCCAGGTAGTCACCGTCCTGCTTGCCGCGCAGCACTTGCCAGCCGATCAGGCCGCCGGTGGCGAGCGTAACCACCAGTACCGTGGCGAGCGCGGATCCGAATCGCCAGAGCCGCCAGCCGTATACCGCGGTCAGGCTGATCCAGATAATTAGGAACGGGACGGTCTGCCAGGCCGGTATCAGCTGCATCGCCAGCAGGTTGAGCAGCACAAACACCACCCAGGCGAGATCCGCGCGGTAGGTACGCACCAGCCGCCAAATCCGGCTTTGCCGCCCGCTTACCCGATGGGGGGTCCTCTGACCAGGCACGACGCGATGTTACTCCTGTTCGTGCCGCTCTAGGAAGGTGTAGATATCAGCCTCATCCACGCCAGGGAAGCTGCCGAACGGCAGCGCGGACAAAATATGCGAATGCGCGCGGGCCGAAGGCCACGCCATTCCGTCCCAGCGGGCCGCGAGCCGGGCCGGAGGACGCAGGCAGCAGGACGGGTCCGGGCAGGTCGACTTGGTCCGCTTAGTAGTGTCGCGGCCACGGAACCAGCGAGCATCGTCGAAGGACACGCCGAGCGTGATCGCGAATCCCCGGTCGCTTCCTGAATCGATCGAAGCCACGCAGTAGTAGGTGCCCGAGGGGGTATCCGAATACTGGTAATACGGATTGAACCGGTCGGCGGCCGAGAAGATCTGCCGGCCGGACCAGAGGCGGCACATCCGCTGACCCTCGATCGCCCCGGTGCCGTCAGCCGGAAACACGACCCCGTCGTTTTCATAAGCCTTGTAGATCGTGCCGCCGGCGTCGTTCTTCACGAAGTGGCACCGCAGGTCCAGGTGATGGGTGGCCAGATTGGTGAAGCGGTGGGCCGCCATCTCATAGGACACGGAGAACACATCGCGCATGTCCTCGACCGACAGGTTCTTGCTGTCCTTGGCGTGCTGCAAGAACGCGACCGCGGCCTGCTCGGGAACAAGCACGGCCGCCGCGAAGTAGTTGGCCTCGACCCGCTGCCGCAGGAAGTCGGCGAAATCCGCCGGCGTGCTGTGGCCGAGCACGAAGTGCCCGAGCGTTTGCAGCAGCACCGCGCGCGGCGTATGCACGCCCAGTGATTCCTGGCGCAGGTAGATCCGCCGGTTACGCAGATCCGTGACCGAGCGGGCCGACCTCGGCAGATCCTGGACGTACCGGACCGAGAAGCCGTGATGGCTGACGACCGACAGCAGCATGCCTTGCGACAGCGCGCCGCCGGAGTAGCTGACCGGCGCCAGTGCCCGCTCGGCGGCCTGCTCGATCCCGGCGAAGTAGTTGTCCCGGTCTCGCATCATCTGGCGCAGGTCGGCGTTGGCCAGCCTGGCCTCCTCAGGGGTGGCGGTCGGCTTGACCTGCTGCTTGCGCAGCTCGTCGTAGAGCGCCAGCAGGTGCTCGATGACCTCGGTGGGCACCCGCGGCCCCGGTTTCAGGTAGCCAAGGCCCAGCCTCGCGTAGATCGGATCGTGCTGAGCCTCGTCGAGGGCTATCTCCAGCTGAGCCCGCCGGCTAGGCGCCTCGTGCCGCATCAGCTCGCTGGCCGAGACGCCGAGCGCGTCGGCCAGCGCCTCGATGAGCGACAGCTTGGGCTCCCGGCGGCCGTTCTCCAGCAGCGACAGCACCGAGGGAGCGCGCCCCACCCGCTCGCCGAGCTCGGTGAGCGTCAGGTTCCTGCTCCGCCTGATGTGCCGAAGCCGCTGCCCGAACAGGACGAGATCCAGCCCCGCCTTCGACAAAGATGAGGGATCTTTCTCGATGAAAGTTGTCACATCTTGATCTTAGGCGAAGATTTCAAAATCTTCATCGAGACTCGCCTAGGTTTTCACTGCCCGCCGGGTGAGTCTGGAGACAACGCACCGGACGAAAGCCCCGACACCGGGGACTGCGTACCGGCGGATTACCTCAGGAGGACCAGTGAACGATCAGCGCCTTAACGGCAGCAACCACGCTGACGGCAACCACGCTGACGGCAAATCGCCGATGAGCAGCCCGGCCAGCCAGGCCGCGCATCTTGAGGCAAGCTGGGCCGCTGATCCTCGCTGGGCGGGAACCGAGCGGACCTACAGCGCCGCCGACGTAGTCAAGCTCCGCGGCTCAGTACAGGAAGAGCACACGCTCGCCAAGCTGGGCGCCGAGCGGCTCTGGGAGCTGCTGCGCAGCCAGGACTACGTGCACGCCCTTGGCGCGCTCACCGGCAACCAGGCCGTGCAGCAGATCAAGGCCGGCCTGAAGGCCATCTACTTGTCCGGCTGGCAGGTCGCCGCCGACGCGAACGTGGCCGGCCAGACCTACCCAGACCAGAGCCTGTACCCGGTGAACTCGGTGCCGCAGGTAGTCCGCCGGATCAACAACGCGCTGCTCCGCTCCGACCAGATCACCTGGGCCGAATCGAGCAACGAGAACGCGCCGTACTGGATGGCCCCGATCGTGGCCGACGCCGAGGCGGGCTTCGGCGGCGTGCTGAACGCCTTCGAGCTGATGAAGGCGATGATCGCCGCCGGTGCCGCCGGGGTGCACTGGGAAGACCAGCTGGCCTCAGAGAAGAAGTGCGGCCACCTCGGCGGCAAGGTGCTGATCCCGACCGGCCAGCACATCAAGACGCTGAGCGCGGCCCGGCTCGCCGCCGACGTGTGCGGCGTGCCGTCGATCATCGTCGCCCGCACCGACGCCCAGGCCGCGACGCTGCTCACCAGCGACGTTGACGAACGCGATCAGCCGTTCGTGACCGGCGAGCGGACCGCGGAGGGCTTCTACCGGGTGCGGAACGGCATCGGTGCCTGCATCGCCCGCGGCCTGTCCTACTCCCCCTACTCCGACCTGCTCTGGATGGAGACCTCCACGCCCGACCTGTCGGTGGCGGCCGAGTTCGCTGACGCCATTCACTCGGTCTACCCGGACCAGATGCTGGCCTACAACTGCTCGCCGTCGTTCAACTGGCGGGCGAACCTGGACGACTCCACGATCGCGAAGTTCCAGCGCGAGCTGGCCGCGATGGGGTACAAGTTCCAGTTCATCACCCTGGCCGGGTTCCACGCGCTCAACTACTCGATGTTCGACCTGGCCCGCGGCTACGCGGCCGAGGGCATGCCCGCCTACGTGCGGCTGCAGGATGGCGAGTTCGCAGCGCAGGCCGATGGCTACACCGCCACGAGGCATCAGCGCGAGGTCGGCACCGGTTACTTCGACCAGGTCACCTCGGCAATCAACCCGGACGCCTCGACCACCGCGCTGGCCGGCTCCACCGAGGCCGACCAGTTCGCCGCCGCGCACCACTAAGCCGGCAGCCACCGACCACAACTCCGGCTAGCAGGCAGGGGGCGTCCGCCTAGGGCGCCCCCTTCGCCTGTGCCCCTGGCCGGAAGAAATCCGGTAGTGCAGAGTAATGACTTCCTGCCTATCCTGCTGACATGCCGGATCTCTCCCAACCGGACAGCATTGATCCTGACCTCACCCAGGCTGACGAGGGTAACGAGGGCGACGAGGCGACCGCCGAGCTGGACGCCTCCTTCTGGAACGCCTACTCTGGCCGCCTGGCCTCGGTCGGATTCCTCCCGATGCTGCGGGAACTGCCAACCCTGATCGGCCAGGCGCTCAGACTCGGCTACCAGGCCAGCCGATTCGACCTGATCACCACGATCACGCTGAACCTCGCCTCTGGCATCTTCTCCGGATACGCGCTATTCGCCACTACCGGAGTCCTGCAGGCCCTGTTCGCCGCCGGACCGACCCCGGCCAGGGTGAAGGCGGCGCTCCCCTCGCTTGTGATCGTCGCGGCCGCGACGGCGGCCAGAGCCGGGCTTTCGATCGCGGCCGGCTGGGCCGAGAACCGGCTCGAGCCCCAGGTCGAACGGCTGGTGGAAGTCAGGTTGTTCGATCTGACGACCCAGGTCGAACTGGCCGCCTTCGACGACAACGCATTCCACGACAAACTAGAACGGGCCCGGGACCGTGGCCTGTACTCAGCCGAGAACATCGTCTCCGACGTGATCGACTGCCTGTCCGGCGGCGTCGGCATCGTGTCGGCCGCCGTCGTGGTCGGCCTCTTGCAGCCGATCCTGCTCGGGCTGCTCGTCCTGGCGGAGCTGCCAGCCGGCTGGGCGGCCGTCCGCACCGCCAAGATCAGGTACGCGACCAGATTCGCGCTCGTGGACAGCTATCGCAGGAAGCGGATCGTGACCAACCTCATGGCCGATCGGCGGACCGCGGCCGAACTGCGCTCATTCACGATGCGGGGCTTCCTGCTGGGCCGCACCAGCCGCCTGGCCGCCTATGTGCGCGATGCCGAACTCACCTCGGCCCGCAAGCAGGCCGTTACCCAGGGCGTGGCTGGCGTGGCCGGCGGCATCGCTACTACCGGCGTCTACGTGGGGCTCGGCGTCCTGCTCGCGGTGGGAGCGCTGCCGCTGGCCTTCGCCGGGACAGCGATTTTAGCAATCCGCGCAGCCCAGTCCTCGCTGGTGAACCTGATGTTCTCGGTGAACCGCTGTTACGAGGACGGCCTGTACTTCTCCGACTACCAGGCGTTCTGCGCAGATGCCGAGAGCCGGCTCGCGCTGACGGGCTCGGCCCCAGTCCCGCCTGGCTTCGACGAGATCATCGCCAGCCAGGTCACGTTCACTTACCCGGGCGCCGACGAGCCGACTCTGCGAGAAGTAAGCCTGCGGATCGGCCGGGGTCAGGTGGTGGCGCTGGTCGGCGAGAACGGCTCGGGCAAGACAACGCTCGCCAAGGTGCTCGCGGGCCTGTACCAGCCGGACTCCGGCGCGGTGTTCTGGGACGCGACTCCGGTCCGCGAAGTGGACCCTGACCTGCTCAGGGAGCAGGTCGCGGTCATCGCGCAAGATCATGCCAACTGGCCGCTGTCGGTCCGGCACAACATCACGATGGGCCGGGACCTCGACGCCGGCCGGCTCGGTGACGCGGTCGCCGCCGCTGGTGCCGCCGAGGTAATCGACGGCCTGGTACACGGTTACAACACGCTGCTCGACCGGAGCTTCAAGAACGGCGCCGAACTCTCCGGCGGCCAGTGGCAGCGAGTCGCGGTGGCCCGCGGCTACTACCGGGCGGCGCCGCTGCTGATCATGGACGAACCCACCGCCTCGCTCGACGCACGGGCCGAGCACGCGCTGTTCTCCTCGGTCCGCACCCACGCTGCCGGCCGCAGCATCTTGATGATCACCCACCGGCTGGTCAGCACCAGGACAGCTGACCAGATCTACGTGCTCGACCACGGCCGGGTCAGCGAGCAGGGCACCCACGACGAACTGCTAGCCAGCGGCGGCCAGTACGCCGAGCTCTACTCGCTGCAAGCCTCGCAGTACGCCGCCCCGTCGCCCGAGGCTGTCTCCGGCTAAGGGATCAGTCCAAGCTCAGCCTGCACGTTGATGTTGTCCTCATCGAGTTCGTCGGCCTCATACAGCCGGCGCCGCCAGCGGGACGGGACCACGAGCGGCACTACCAGGGCGACGCCGATCAGGCCGAGAACCCCGCTGAACAACAGGAAGGTGAAACCGCTCGCGAAGTGCGTGCCTGGCAGCGGAAGGTACTTCGTCGCGTACGGGCTGTGCATGACGACCAGGGTCGACAAAGCGATAAACACGATCCCCGGCAGCCCCGTGGCTAGCGGCGAGACGGCCGGCACCGCGAGGAAAATGCCGATCACCAGCCCGGTCGCCAGCACCGCGCCAACCGCGGACAGCCCGCGCGGCGTCGTCAGCGCGTTCGAGGTGCCAGTCGCGGTAACTGCCCCGCGCAGTACGAGTATCCGTCCCACGCCCCAGGCGCCGGCGAAGAACACTGTCGCCGCCAGGGCGACGGCGAGAATAACGCCGACAAGGTGCCGCATCAGCCAATCCCTCCGGTCGAAGATCGTCCCCCCGGTTCGTGACTAGCCAGCTAGCACACTACCGACCGGTTTTACTTTGGGTGAGCGATATGCAGATACCTGCGCAACGCCACCCGCACCCGGTTCACCGGTTCCAGCAGCTCATACATCCCATAAGAGTTCTGCTTGATCAGGCGGAACTTCGCTCCCTTGGCTCCGGCCGGCAACGCATAGTGATCGGGCGCGTAACGTACGAAGTCAGCGTGCATCCGCTCGAAGAACGGTCGGCGCTCGTTCTTCGGCACCAGCCCAGCCGTCGCCAGCACCGCTGCGTAATGCCAGATCGCACGTTCGAAGATGGCCGCCCGCACCGTCGGCGTCGCTACCGGATCGGCTGCCGAGATGTGCTTCGCCAGAAGGTCAAAAACTTCTTCATAGGCATTGAAAACTTCCCGGTGCTTTGAACTGGTCGTGACCATGAATGACCCTGGCCGTGATCGCCGGTACCAATAACAGGGCCGGTCAAGCGCCCCGAGCCGGCCGGCCAGCAGCGCGGCGCCGGTCACCGGGATGTCCTCGTGGATGCCGGTCCTGAACGGCTCATCAAGGTCAACGAGAAACTGCCGCCTGAGCAGCTTGCTCCACCCCGTCATGGTCAGGTTGATCAGCCGCGGCGCGTCAGCGAGCGTGAACTCCCCCTCCGGCGCCGATCTGAGCAGCTCGACGCCTGTACTCGGCCCGAAGCTGCCGTCAGGAAACCAGTCCAGGTAGTCAATCAGCAGTACGTCAGGCTCGCCGGCCGCCAGTCTGGCCCGGATCGCATCGATCGCCCCCGGCGCTACCGCGTCATCGCCATCGACGAACCAGATGTACTGGCCGGTCGCCTGGCCGAGCCCGACGTTGCGCGCGTTCCCCGGACCACCACTTTGATCCAGGTGAACGACCCTCAGCCGACTGTCGGCGCGAGCCCGCTCCTCTAGCAGCGCTCCGCAGCCATCCGGTGATGCGTCATCGACTGCTATCACCTCAAGGCCGGGCCCGGTCTCCTGGCCGAGTACAGAGTCGAGGCACTCGGCCAGGTAGGCCTGGACGCCGTAAACCGGGATGACGACGCTAATCAGCCCAAGGTAGCGACGGTGCTGGCCGGAGGGGGACGACCCCCTCAAACCCCCGGCTGGATCAGCTGACGTGATCGGCCTCCGCCGCCTTGATCGCCTCAGGCGGCTCGGTCGGCTGCTCAACCTTGAACCGGGACGGCCACCAGTTCCATCGGCCTAGCAATACCACGGTCGAGGGCACGAGCAGCGTCCTGACCAGGAAAGTGTCCATCAAGATGCCGAGCGCGAGCCCGATCCCGATGTCCAGGATCTGGCTGCTGCCACCGCTGCCGGTACCGCCGACGATGGCTAGCACCAGGAACGTCCCGGCCAGCACCATGCCAGCCGAGGTCACCGTCGTCCCTGTAACGCTGATCGCATGAGCCACCGCCTGGCGTAGCGGCATTTTCCTGGCTTCTTCCCTGATCCTGGTCATCACCAAGATGTTGTAGTCCTCCCCCAGCGCCAGCAGGAAGATGAACATCAGGAACGGCAGGAAGAAGACCAGGCCGCCCGAGTTGCCGAGCTTGATGAACAGCAGCACGGACAGACCGAGCGCGGCCAGGTAAGACACCCCAACCGAGGCGATCAGGTACAGCGGCGCGATCAGGCTGCGCAGCACGATCGCCAGCAGCAGGCCGATCACCAGGATCGCGATCGGGATGATGTGCTTGAGGTCACTGTCGCTGATGCTGCTGATGTCGTAAATGGCCGGTGCCTCGCCGGCGACACCTGAATCGTTCGCTCCGGCAGCGTGCTGGACCGACGTGACTTGGGTCCGGATGGCCGGGATCGCGTTCAGGGCCTCCGTGCTGCCGGGATCACCGGCGGCGAGCCCGACCGAGAACAGGATCGTGCGGCCGTCCGCGCTGACGTAGTTACCTGTGGCCCGGTAGACCTCGTACGCGGCCGCCGGGATCTTTCCGCCGGTCGGCGGCGTCGTCGGCAGGGACTTGACTGGGCCGAGCGCGGTGTGCAGCCCGGCGTACTGCGCCGGGGTGAGCGTCACGCCGACCGGGTTAAGCGGCCCGGTGACCTTCGTGTAGAGGTTGCTGCCCTGCAACTGCCTGGTCGCGGTGGCCAGCACGTCCGGGTGGTCCCACACTGGCTGGGAGAAAGTGAACAAGATGTCGGTCGGGTTGGCCGAAGCCTGCGGGAAGTACGTGTTCAGCACCTTCTGCCCGGCCGCGGAGTCGCTGCCAGCCGGCGCGGCCGTGCTGCCGCCGAATCCGCCACCTTTATAACCAGTGACTCCGATCGCCAGCGCGCCGAAGAAGATCAAGCCAGCCAGCAGGGTAGGCACCGGATGCCGGACGATCCGGCCGGCGACGCTGCCCCAGACACCTGGCTTGCCCCCGCCCTGAATGTTCCAGGGCAGCAGCTTCTGGCGGCCGAACATCGACTGGAACAGCGTCCGCTTGGCGCCGAGCAGGGACAGCCTGATCGACAGCAACGCCGGCAGCAAGGTCAGCGCCGCGATCACGGTCACCGCGATCGCGATCGCGAACGGGATGCCGAGGTCGGCGTAGAACGAGAACGTGGCCGCCAGCAAGGTCAGCACCGCGGCGATGACGGTCGCGGCCGAGAACGTGATGGACTCGCCGACCCTGGTGACAGCGGTGACGATCGCGTCCTTAGCCGACTCGCGCGGTCGCCGGACGTCGCTGACGATGGCGCGCAGCAGCCCGCCCGTGGCCCTGGTGTCCAGTGGGCCGCCGTCGTAGTCACCCAGCCGCAACTGTTCTCGCACCCGGAAGACCAGGAACAAGCCGTAGTCGGTACCGGCGCCGAGCACCAGCACGATCATCAGCAGCTGAGCGATCGGCGAGACCTGCAGGCCGTGGTGTGCCGCCTCGGCTACCAGCGGCCCGGAGATCTCCACGGACACAAGGGCCGGAATTAGGGTGGTCAACGCCAGCGTCAGCGACCTGAAGATCAGCACCAGCAGCAAGATGATGAACAGCGCCGACAGATTCTGGATCCGGCCGCCCTGGTCGCCATTGGCTTTCTGCTGATCAACTTGAGTCGCGATGCTGCCGGTCACATGGACGCCGAGTCCTGCGGGCACATGGGCCTGGCTGATCTTCGCCCGCATGGCGTCGATGAGATCGACGGCCGCGCTCTGGTTGTTGCCGAGCTGGCTGGCCAGCACCAGCAGTTGCTGGGCCTGGCCAGGCTTGGACGCAGCAGTCGGCGTTGTGCCGAGGTCAAGGATTTTCTTGACGCCGGACACGGTCTTCAGGTTGGCCTGCACCTTGGCGAGCGCCGCCGTGTCGGCCGGGGTCAGCGGACCGGTGGTCCGCACCGCCACGACGGGAATGGGAATCAGGTCCGAGGTGCCGAAGGGGGCCGCCAGTTTGGTGGCCTTTTCAACGGGAGCGCTAGCCGGGAGGAACTTGGTGTTGTCGTTTTGCGTAACACTCGACAAAGAGGGCAGGTACGCGACTGCGGCCACGGCTCCAACGATCCAGACGAGCGTCGTTAGCCAGCGGAAACGCACGCAGAAGCGGCCGATGCTGGCGAAGATGGCGTCGACGTTCATGCGGCGAAGCGTAGTAGACGGCGGTGACCGCTCCTGCCGTCGGCATGGCCCGAGCCGCCTGGACGGCTCGAGTCTTAATCTGTCCGAAACCTGGCCGTCGCTAGCCGTTCAAGGTGATCGCCCGCTTCGCGATCCGCCCGCCGCTGTCGGTGCCGACGAGCTCATCGACGTGCCGCCTGGTCAGACATATGGGCCTGCGCTGGCGTAACGCGTGCGAACAATAGCTGTCCGTCCGCTCATTATCGTGGTTCAGCGGACTGCGGCCGGAGGCGGTGAATACCCTGCCCATCAGTAATGGGTTCGCAACTCGATCTTGGGACTCACCGTCGGCGGTGCTGGCACCTTGGCCCCAAGGCAGTCAGACTCGTGCACGGAGACTGAGCTTCGCGTGGGAGCGTCGCCAGGAACAGCGCGAAAGGGGCGCTGATGCAGGAGCTGCGACTCGTCGCAGTCAGTGAGGACGGTAGCTATGCCGTTCTGACGGTCCCCGGCCGTAGCGGGCGCTTTGCGCTGCCCATTGATGAGCGACTGAGGACTGTGGCTCGTGGGCAGTTCTCCCGGCTGGCTCAGTACGACATCGAAGTGGAGAGTCCGTTGCGACCCAAGGAGATCCAGGACCGGATTCGTGCTGGCGAAACTGCCGAGGAGATCGCCGACGCAGCGGGCCTGCCAGTCGACCGCATTCGCCGGTTCGAGGGGCCGGTGCTCGCCGAACGAGAGTTCAGGGCGGGCGAGGCGCAGCGGGCCACAGTGCGCAGCCCGGGCGAGTCTGGCTTCGGGCCGCGTCTGTCCGAGGTGGTCGCTGAGCGGCTCGCCGACTTCGGTGCGGGCTCCGAAGACCAGGAATGGGACGCGCGCAAGCGCCAGGACGGCGACTGGCAGGTGCAGCTCGCCTATACGGTCTCGGGCCGGATGTACGTCGCCGAATGGGTCTATGACCCAAGGAACAAGCACGTCACCCCAGCCGACGACGAGGCGATCAGGCTGAGCCTCGATGAGTCCCAGTGGCCAGGGCCGCGCAACATGAGCTCGGCCGGCGGCAAGGCGACGGTTACGCCGATCGGATCCCGGGCCGCCGCGTATCCCGCGCACCCCTCCGAGCAGCGGAGCGATTCTGACCGGTCAGGCGGCCGGGCGATCGTGCACCCATCTCGTCAGGCCCCCGCCGCGAGCGCCAAACACCAGCAGGCAGCTCCGGCCGTGCAAGCCGAACCGGAGCCAGGTCCGTTCAGCGGCCAGCACGGCACCAGCCGGTCCGTCGCCGTTAGCCAGGTACCGGCGGCCGGTCAAATGTCGGCCAGCGGCCAGGTGGCTGCGGTCAGTAAGGTCGCTGCGGGCCAGGCAAGCGGCGGAATGTCGGCGGGCCAGGCCGGTGGCAAGCCGGGCTCAGAGGTTCAGCCCGACGCTGAGGTTCAGGTTGGCGGCCCGGCCAGGGCCGACGGCAGAGCTGAGGCCGCTGCCGGTCAGGCAACCGCTGCCGACGTAGCCGGTGGCGCCGGCCAGCCGGACCCTGCGGCAGTCAACGCCCAGAGCGCCGAGTCGGCGGCGGCGCAGGAAACGCAGCCAGCTGCCCCCGAGCCGCCGGCCCGTCCGGCCCGCCGGGCAAGCGGCGGACGTTCCCGCCGCTCCTCGGTCCCATCCTGGGACGAAATCATGTTCGGCAACTCCCGCCAGCCCGAGTAGCCCAAGCTCCCCCTCACGATCACCCGCCAGCGCCGCTTCGCCGGTGCGTTCCGCTCTCTCCACCACAGTCGGCGTCTGATGTACGCCTGACCGGACGGTGATGCATGGCTGGTGGGCCAGTGGTCGTGGTCGGTGGAGTTGACTTCGGCGTCGTGAACGCCGCCCGGTTGGCGGGAGTCCGGCTAGGGTGGTTGTGAGCAGTCCGCCTGCCGTCTCGGCGGCTGCAGGCCGCTCTGCGGGGCATCCGGATCCCGCCGGGCCAGATCCTTCTGACGGGCCTATTTCCGGACCGACTGTCCTGGCCTCCGCGTAAGATCCGAGCGCGAAGGCAGCGCCTTTGAATGAGGTTAGGGGACGATGCTTGATCGGCTACGCCCGCTATGCGAGCGCCGGAGGCCGTGGTTACCGGCGCCGATTGGCGTGGCTGGCGGCGAGTACCGCACTGGTGCCGCTGATCGCCGGCTGCGGCTTGCTGGGCGGGCTCAGCAACACCAGGCTCACTGCCCCGCTGTCTTTGACGGTGAGCAGTCCGGTATTCAACGCTCACTCCAAGATCGGCCTGCCAAACATCTACACCTGTCATGGCCCTGGCCATGGCCTCACCCCACCGCTGCAATGGTCCGGCGTGGCCTCGCAGCGGGTGCGGTCCTTTGCCATTGTGGTGGACGACTCGGAGGCGCCCATCACCCCGTACGTTTACTGGATCGTGTTCGATCTCAGCCCGAACACGGTGGCGATCGGTCAGAATCAACTACCGACAGGTGCACGGCAGGCGGAGAACAGCGAAGGCAAGGCCGGTTACCAGCCGCCTTGCCCGAAAGCCCAGGAGCTCGACGGTCACAAGTACCGCTTTACCGTCTATGCGCTCAACACCAAGATCCACATGCCGAACGGGGAAAGCTTGAGCAAGATCTGGCCTGCGATCGCGAGCCATGTAATCGCCGCCGGTCGGCTCACGGTGAATGCTTACCCGTAACCAGGTTTCTCGTAGTCGCCGTGCGGGCGGCCTGTCGTAATCGAAGCGTTACTCAGAGTAGACACAGATGGTTAAACTTCTCGAAAGTCCTGACAGGGACCATAGTGGTCCGACAGAATCGTCATTTAACGATTGATCCGGAAACAGTCCAGGGTGCTCAGCGTTACTCACGTGCTCGCGTCGATGGCCTCCGCGGGCACCGAGAGTGCCATTTTTAGGCCAACACAGCGATGGATGGTGCGATGCCGAGAACGGTGCTGATCATTCTGGCAGCTGTAGTGGCTCTGATTGTCATCGTCGTCTTGACCGGAATGAGGTACCTGAGGGCCGACGACGATGACGAGTTTGACGACGAGTCCGCTGGTCAGCGTCGCCACTCTCGTAATCGTTCCGACCATCAGTCGCGCGACCACAACGCGCGTTCTCGCCAGCAAGACGATGACGACACCAGGCAGCAAGCACGAGGAGCTCGGGGCGGCGCGCTCCGCGCCGGTGCCAGTCGTGACCGGGACGGCGGCCGCGATGGCGCGCGCAGAGCCGACCGGGATGGTACTGACCGGGCTGGCGGTGCTGGCCGACGCGGTGGCGACCGCGAAGACGGAATGCGGATCGGCGTCGGCCGGATGAGTATGGGCCGTAGCGGATCGAGCCGCGATGGCATGGGCCGCGATGGCGCGAGTCGTGACGGTGCCAGCCGGGACAGCGCCAGCCGGGACGGTGCCAGCCGGGACGGTGCCAGCCGTGATCTTGGCAGCGCACCGAGCCGCGACGGAGGCCCGCGCGACGGCCTGCGAGACACCGGCCCCAGGGACAGCTTCAGAGATACCGGGCCGCGTGACCGGGTCGGCGGCGCCCGCGGCGGTGCGGGCCGGGATGCCGCCGCCGGTCGAGACGGTGCCAGCCGAAGCGGATCTGATCGGCGCGGCCCCGCTCGTGACGGCTCGGCCAGAGATGGCTCGAGCAGGGATGGCCTCAGCCGGAGTGGTTCGAGTCGAGACGGCCAGAGCCGTGACAGCCAGAGCCGAGACAGCATTTCCCGTGACAGCACGGTCCGGATGAGCCGCGACGGCGGTCGCGGCCGGGAGGACGTCGGCCAAGCCGACCGCGACGAGCGTTCTGGCCGGTCCGGTGGGCGCCGGTCGGCCGGCTTCGATGACCGGGACAGCTCGGACGACTTGATGACGGCAAGCGGCAAGACTGCGCGCAGCTCGTCAAGCCGCAGCGGGCGCTCGGATAACTTCGACGACCGCAACCTCGATGACCGCACCGCACGGACATCGTCGTCCAGCCGGGAGCACAGCCGCCCCGGTCAGGACCGGTCCTCTCCCGGCACCCGGGAACGCGAAGTCACGGCCGCCAGTGCCGGACGTGACGATCGAGAGCGGCGCGGCAACACCGGGCCCAACGCCCGGCCAGATAGCCGCAAGAGTGCCGCTAGCCAGAGCCGCCGGGACGACTCGCTGCCCGACGTGAAGCCCAGGTCAAGCAAGGGCAAGCGCGACGATGATTCGGATCTGGACTGGCCGAGCAACGAATGGGACGAGCTCTCAGACGTCGATTACTGGGCTGAGCTTGCCGCGGATAAGCCGTTCAACAGCGCCGACACCACCCAGGCTCTGAGCCCACCGGTGAAGGCTGATCGCAATCGCGGCAAGGCACGCGTCGATACCGATGCCCCAACCCGCAGCGAGCGCCGCGAAACCTCCCAGCGGCGCGATCCAGCTGAGCGGCGCGACAGCACCGAACGCGCGGAACGCCGAGATAGTGCGGACCGCCGGGACAGTACCGAGCGCCGCGATCAGCGGGAGAACCTGCTGCCGGCGGCGGCGAGGGTGTCCAGGCAGACCGTTGACGCCGCGTTCGCTCCGGTAACCGGCGACCCGGCGGATGTGCTCAGCGGCCGGACCGAGTCCTATGGGAGCACCGAGTTGCGCCGCGCGATCGCCGCTGGCAACGAGACCCCCCGCTCGCGGTCGGCTAGGTCGAACCCGACGCCAGGTAGCCCGACGCCAGCTAGCCCGATGTCATCAAAGCCGATGCCTTCTGGCCCAGGACCCTCCAGCCCGCTTCCGGCTGGCCTTGGCCTAGCCGGAAGCGGGTCGTCCGACCCGGGCGGCCGGGCGGTGCATCCACTCGACGACGACCCGCTGACCAGTCCTTCGTTCCCGAGGATTGCCTCCGAGGACAGTCGCTCCTACCGGCGCAGCCGTTCCGATCGAGGCACCGGCAGTCACTCGATTCCGGCCGCATCGGAGAGCCAGCCGCATGCCCGGCCTAACTCGGGCTACCCGCCCGTACCTCCAGTCACCGGGCTCGACGCCCATTCGGCCAGCTATGCCCAGCCTGCGGTCAATGGCCTTGACTACGCGGCCGCTCCGGCCATGCCGCCGGTCCCGGCCGTCGACCCGTACCGGCAGCACTCGGTGAACTCGGCGTCAGACAGCTATCCGGGCCGGGCCGCCGCCAGCGCGGATTATCCGGCCAACTCGGATTATCCGGCCAGCCCGGATTATGCGAGCGGCTCCGACTATGCGGGCAGCGCCGGCAGCTACTCGACTCCGGCCGGTGTCGGCGCCGGGTATCTCCCGCCAGTTGGCGGTTCTTACCCGGTCGGCGACTCCGTGACAGCGGCCTACTCCTCGCGGTCGGCCACTTCGGGCGGCTACCCGGTCCAGTCACCGCCGAGCCAACTGCCGCCCAGCCAGCTACCGCCGGCCTCAGTGCCGCCGAGTTCGCCTGGCTACTCTGGCTTGTCCGGCTATCCGGGCGATCATGACAGCGGATACGGGGCTGCGGCCAGCTATTTCCCGCCGCCAGTACCCGCCGAGCAGGCCGGCTACTCCGGCTACCCGACGGCTGCTAGCTCCGGCCAGCATGCCGCGCCGCCGACCTCTGAGTACTCCTACCCGGTCAGTGACCCTGGCTACGGGCTGCCTCAGGCTAGTCAGCCAGCCGCTGACTATTCCGGCTATCAGCCCCCAGCCCAGGCTGACCATAACGGCAGCTACCAGCACACCGTGCCCGCACCGGAAACAGGTGGTTCGCACGGCGGTTTCGGGGTCGATCCGGCCCAGCCCGGCTATCCGAGCGCGCCCTACAACGCGCCTTATCAGCAGACCGGTTACCCGGCCCAGGGCTATGAGTCCGACGCCGGCTACCCCGCCGATCCGTATGCGGTCGATCCTTACGGCTATCCGGGTTACGGTTCGGCCCGCTTACCGGACCGGCATCACGCTGCCGATCCGGCCGAGCAGACGCCCATTGTGTACGAGCGATACGACGGCCGGGCGGTTGACGCGCGCGGCTACGGTCCGCCGGAGTACGCGGCACCGGAGTATGCCGGGTACGGGTATTCCGGTGAACCGTGGAATGCCCAGCGGTGGCAGGACTTATCCCAGGACGACCAGCAGCAGGCTGGGGAGCAGTGAGACGGCCAGCAGCGTAGCGAGCGGTACTGGGATGAGTACGGCCAGAATGGCTATCGCTGACAATCGCGGGTAATGATGGCAAAGTGACTGCCTTCGCGCTGGGTATCCCGTGGTGAACGCGCCCGCGGTAAGTGCGACTGCGAGACTTTCGGTCAACGGGACCCTCGCGGTAGTTCCGGCGTCGACCCCGTTGCTGACCGCGCTGCGAGACCACCTCGGCCTGACCGGCGCCAAGCCCGGCTGTGGCGAGGGTGTCTGCGGCGCTTGCACCGTGCTCGTCGATGGCCGGCCGGCCCGGTCCTGCCAGCTCACCGGCTCCTCCGTGGATGGAGCGATCACCACCATCGAGGGAGTCGGCACCGGTCAGGCGCTAGGTAGGCAAGTACCGGCACTGCATCCGGTGCAGCAGGCGTTCGCGGAGGAGGGCGCCGCCCAGTGCGGCTACTGCACTCCTGGGATGATCTTGGCGACCATCGCGTTGCTCGAAAGCGACCCGCGACCAGACGACGCCGCGATCGACACGGCGCTGGCCGGGCATATCTGCCGCTGCGGCGGCTACCCGCGGATCAGGCGAGCCGTGCACCGCGCCGCCTGCCTGGCCGATGGCGGCGGGAGCAAGGACTACCGGCAAGGCCCGGAATCGGACCGGTGGGGCCCGCCGGAGCCCGGTCAATCGCGCTACCGCCCGGCCGCGCCGTGGGATCTGACCCCGGCCCCGGACCGGGACTGGTTCGGGGCGCTGGGCGACGGCCTGGTCGTGGTGCTCGAGCCCCCAGAGTCCAGTGCTGCCAGGACGACCGCCCGCGGCACCTGGATCCACCTGGCCAGCGACGGCCTTGTCACCGCCTTCACCGGGAAGGTCGACGTGGGCCAGGACAACCGGACCGCGCTCCGGATGCTAGTCGCCGAGGAACTCGGCGTCCCGGTCGACCAAGTGCGGCTGGCCATGGGCGACACCGACGTCTGCCCGCATGATCTCGGCACCTTCGGCAGTCGATCAATGCCGGACGCTGGCAGTGCGCTGCGAACCGTGGCGGCTTACGCCCGCAGCCTGTCCCCTGCCGCGCCCGGAGATCGGCGGATCGAATTCGTGACTGGCGAACCCGTCTTGTCCGACCCGGTTAGCTGGCAGCAGGCCGGACGACCCCGGCTCGGCCCGGCCATCCTTTACGCGGTGACTGGCCGGCGCCGATTCGTTTCCGATCTGGACTGTCCGAACATGCTGCACGGCGTGCTGCTTCGACCGCCCAAGCCGGCGGCGACGTTGCGGTCATTGGACAGCACGGTCCTGCGGACCTGGCCTTCGGCGACGTTGATCCGCACGGATGCGCTCGTCGGAGTCGTCGCACCGGAGCTGGCGACGGCCAGGGACGCCGTAGCGGAGTTGCAGGCGGCCGCGCTATGGGATCTGCCGGACGCGCCTTCGGACGCCGGATTGAGCGAGTACCTGAGGACGCACCGGGTGCCTGGCGAGCCTGGTGGCCGGGACGGGGTTTACCTGCAGCAGGAGGGCTCGGCCGCGACCGCCCTTGAAATGGCTTCGGTCCGGTGCGAAGCCAGCTACGCGGCGGCCTACATCGCGCCGGCCGCACTGGAGACCAGGGTGGCGCTCGCTGAGTGGGACGACGACGGTCGGCTTACTGTTTGGACCGGCACGCAGACACCTTTCCCGGTCCGGGCCCAGGTCGCGACCGCGACTGGCGTAGACGAGCGGGCCGTTCGGGTCATCGTGCCCGCTACCGGCGGAGCGTTCGGCGGCAAGCACGCCGCCCAGATCGCCATCGAGGCCGCCGTGCTCGCTCAGCGGGCAGGCCGGCCGGTGCGGGTCGCCTGGAGCAGAGCCGAGGAGTTCACCGTCGGCACACTGCGCCGGGCGGCCGTGATCGACGTCGCCGCTGGAGCCAGCGGCGACGGAGAACTCCTCGGCTGGAACTTCCTCAACATCAACGCGGGCACCGCCGGGATCGGCCTGCCGTATCGCGTCGCGGACCGGCGGATCGAATACGCCCCGGCCGACAGCCCGCTGCTGCAGGGCTCCTATCGCGGCCTCGCCGCCACCGCGAACAACTTCGCCAGAGAGTCGATGATCGACGAGCTGGCCTGGCGACTCGGCCTGGACCCAGTGACGTTCCGCCTGCGCAACCTCGCCGACGACCGCCTGGCCGCGGTGCTGCGCGCGGTAGCCGACCACCTCGGCTGGCCAGCCGACATCTTCACCGGACCCGGCTCCACGGCTGTCGGCTCTGATCATCGAGGCAATGCGGCCGAGCCGGATCCGGGCATCGATGGTCAGGGGGCCAGTGAGCCGGCCGTTGGCTGGGGTATTGCGTGCGGAATGGAGAAGGACGGCCGGGTCGCAACCGCAGCCTGCGTGGCCGTCTGGCCGGACTCTCGGTTGAAGGTGACCAGGCTGGTGAGCGGCTATGAGTGCGGCACGATCGTCAACCCCCGCACGGTCACCGGCCAGGTCGAAGGTGCGGCGATCATGGCGCTCGGCGGCGCGCTATTCGAGGCGATCGAATTTACCGACGGCGTGATCAGTAACGCGGCGTTCTCCCGCTACCGGGTGCCAAGGCTCGACGACGTCCCGCCCATCGAGGTCATCTTGCTCGACCGGCCCGACCTGCCCTCGGCCGGCGCAGGCGAGACCCCGATGATCGCCGTAGCCCCGGCGATCGCCAGTGCAATCTTCGCCGCCACCGGCCGCCGCCTCCGCTCCCTCCCCCTCACCCTCTGACCCCCTTCGCCGGGCCGGCTGGGTCGGCCCGATGCGGTGGCTGCCCTGGAGCGCACAGCATCGCTGACCCCGAGGCGTTGCTGGAGCAGCAGGTTCGGGTCAACGATGTCGTAGCGGTCCGGGGCGTTACGACGCTAGCGGGTCAGCGATGCTGTGGCCCGGCAAAGAAAGGCGCACCGGAGTGCCGAAGAGGCGCCCAGAATGGGCTGGTGGCCCGCATCCCGGAGGATGCGGGCCACTAGCGGGTTAGAGGGCGGGTTGGATCAGCCGGTGGTGACCGCCGTGTCGTCGACGACGAACGAGGTCTGCAGCGAGCTGTCCTCGGTGCCCGAGAACTTGAAGGCCACCGAGGTTCCGGCCAGGTTGCCCACCGAGAAGGTGTGCTGGGTGTAGCCGGTGTTGTGGTTGAGGTTGGAGAAGGTGGCGACGGTGGTGCCGTTGGCAGTGACGGTCAGCTTATCGAAGGCCGTCGTCGTAGTGGTCTCAGCGGTGTCGATGTGCAGCCAGAAGCTGAACGTGGTCTTCGTGCAGCCCGCCGGGATCGTCACCGTCTGGGACAGGGTGTCGGTGTGGGTGGTGCCGTAGCCGTCGAGCCAGGCGTACCAGGTGCCGCTGTGCGAGGTCTCGCCGGCGCCGTTCGGGTTAATGACGCCCGCCGTCGAGGTCCACGGTGCGGCCGACCCGGTCTCGAAGCCCGGGTTACCCAGCAGCTGGGTGACCGTGCAGCCACCTGCGGTGCTGACCGTCCAGGTGAACGACGCCGATCCGTTAGCCCCGGTCGTGTCGGTCGCCTTCACGGTGACCGAGAAGGTCCCCGCAGCAGACGCGGTGCCGGAGATCAGGCCGGACGTGGAGTTGATGGACAGGCCGGTCGGCAGGCCGGTGGCCGAGTAGGTCAGCGTCTGGCCCGTCGCCGAGTCGGTCGCATGGATCTGCAGGCTGACCGCGCTGCCGGTGGTGGTCGACTGGTTGCCAGGGTTGGTTACCGTGACCGTGTTGCCGGTGGTCGTGCCTGAGGTGAACGCCGCGATGCCGTCCGGGGTACCCCAGCCGGTCGGTCCGTCGTAGCCGACCTCAGCGGTACACAGGTAGGCCGGGCTGCAGGAGCCGTTGGCGCCGGTGGTGACATCGAACAGGTTCCCGGTGTGGGCGTAGATGTCGGATGCCGGGTGGCTGCCGGCTGCCGGAGCGCCGCCAAGAGCGAACACGCCCGCGATAAATGGTGAGGAGGCGCTGGTGCCGCCGACCTCGAGCCAGCCACCCTGGCTGAAGGTGTCGTAGACGGCCAGGCCGGTGTTCGGGTCCGCGTCGGCCGACACGTCGTTGTCGGTACGCCGGGCGCAGCCGGTGTCGGTCTGGAAGCTCGGCTTGGAGCTGTCAACCGAGCAGCCGGAACCGGTGCCCTCGCCGCCGGCGCTAGAACCCCAGACTTTCTCGGTCCAGCCGCGCGCGTTAGTAGAGGTAGTGAGCGAGGTGCCGCCGACGGCGACGACGTCCGAGGAGGCGGCCGGGTAGGAGACGCCGAAACCGTCGTCGCCAGCCGACGCGGTCACCGCGACGCCCGGGTGGTTGTAGAACGAGGTGTCGGACGAGTTGTCGGACGACGACTCGGATCCGCCGTAGCTGTTCGACACGAACTTGGCGCCGAGCGTGACCGCCGCGTTAACGCCCTTGCCGAGGTCAGCGGTGCTCGCGCTGCTCGCCTCGACCAGGATGATGTGGCAAAGCGGGCAGGCCGCGGACACCATGTCGACGTCGAGCGATTCCTCCACGTCCCAGCCCGTGGTGCCGGCCGAGGCTGGCAGCGGGCTGGTGGCACCGTTCTCGTTGACCACGCTGAAGCAGCCGGCGCCGCAGGCGGGCAGTCCCCAAGACGACCGGTAGGTCGCCAGGTCAGAGGCGGCGTTCGGGTCGTTGAACGCGTCTACGACCGCGACCGTCTGGCCAGAGCCAGCCGTCGAGGACGGCAGCACGTAGGCGGACTGCAGGCTGTTCGGCCCGAAGCCGACGCCGACCGGCGCTGCGTTCGGAGCCAGCGTGTGCGGCGCGATGTGCGCGACGTTGGTCCGCATCAGCACCATGCACGCCACCTTGCCGGGCTTGGCGACCGGGCAGGCGCGCTTGTAGTCGACGTGAATCCGCGGCGGCGCCGGGCGCTTCTTGTGGTGGGCGGTTGCCTGGTGGGCAGCGTGGGCCACCGGCGCCGCCTGGGCAGCTCCGGCGCCGGTGAAGCCCAGGACGCCGACCGCGAGCGCGGCGCTTGAGGCCACTACCGTCCAGGCACTGGACAGCACCGGCCGGGCAGGCCGGCGGTTTAAACCGGCGCTACGCGCGCCGATGGAGTGGAATCGCAACGAGACCGTACCTCCTCATAAGAGGACCCGGGCCGTCGTGTCAGCGATAGGGCCGTCGTGTCAGCGATAGGTAGGCCCCGTTGCCTTGCACGCGGACGCAGGTCCAGGCTGGTGCGCCCGGTGATCTGGGCGCACCCAGAACATAAGCAGGCGATACGTGACCGTCAATACAAAAGTTAAGTAAAAGTAAGGGGAAGCCATGGAAACGCTCATCGGGCGCGCTGAGATCGCCTTCCCCCTAGGGCAAAACCCCTACCAGGCCAGGCTGGCGGCGGCGATAGAATCCGGCCCATGTTCCCTGACCTGTCGGCCAAGCCAGACGCCGATTCCCTAGAGCTAGCGATCCTGGACTTCTGGGACCGCGAGGACATCTTCGCCAAGCTGCGCGCGCGGACGGCCGGCGGACCTAAGTTCAGCTTCACGGACGGGCCGGTCACAGCGAACAAGATTCTCGGGGTGCACACGGCCTGGGGAAGAACCCTAAAAGACGTCTTTCAGCGCTACAAAGCTTTCCGCGGGTTCGATCAGCGGTACCAGAACGGGTTCGACTGCCAGGGGCTGTGGATCGAGGTCGGGGTCGAGCGCGAGCTCGGACTTAACTCCAAGCGCGAGATCGAAGAGTACGGCCTGGAGAAGTTCGCGGAGAAATGCCGTGAGGTCGTGGAACGATCCGCGTCCGAGCTGATCGCGGGCTCGGTCCGGCTCGGCCAGTGGATGGCCTGGGGCCAGGACTACTACACGTTCTCGGACACCAACATCGAGTACATCTGGAAGTTTCTCCAGGTCGTACACAATAAAGGCTGGCTGTTCATGGGACACCGGCCCACCGAGTGGTGCCCGCGCTGCGGTACGTCGATCTCCGCGCACGAACTGGTCGGCAGCTACGTGGACCGGTCCGATCCGTCGCTGACGGTGCGGTTCCCGCTGCTCGACCGGCCCGGTGAAGCGCTGGTCATCTGGACCACGACGCCCTGGACGCTGCCCGCGAACGTGGCCGCCGCCGTCCAGCCGGACGCTCAGTACGGCCGGCTCGCAAACGGCGACTGGATGGCCGTGCAGCGGGCTCCCGAAGAAACATTCACCGAGACACTGCCGGGCTCTGAGCTGGTCGGCTGGCGCTATCAAGGCCCGTTCGACTACCTCGCACCGGGTTCGTCGGTCGAGCACCGGGCCGTCCCCTGGGACGAGGTGTCGATGGACGAGGGCACCGGGATCGTACACATCGCGCCTGGCTGCGGCTCCGAGGACTTCGACCTGGGCAAGGCGCTGGGCCTGCCGACGCTGGCGCCGGTCGATGAGTCCGGGCGGTTCTACCCGGAGTTCGGGTGGCTGGCCGGGCAATCGACGGCCGAGGTGGCCGACGAGGTGATCAACGACCTGAAGCAGCGCGGGCTGCTGATCAAGGCGGGCAAGATCGAGCACCGGTATCCGGAGTGCTGGCGCTGCCACACACCGCTGATCTTCCGGGTGTCCGACGACTGGTTCATCTCGGTCGACGAGATCAGGGAACCGATGCGGGCGGCCAACCGCACGGTCGAGTGGACTCCGGCCTACATGGGCAGCCGGATGGACGACTGGCTCGTCAACATGTCGGACTGGAACATCTCGCGGCGCCGGTACTACGGGCTGCCGCTGCCGTTCTATCCGTGCTCGTGCGGGCACCTGAACGTGATCAGCTCCAAGCGCGAGCTGGCCGAGCGCGCGACCACGCCGCTGGAGAATCTGCCGCAGCTGCGCCGGCCCTGGATCGACGCCTTCAAGATCAAGTGCGCGAAGTGCGACCGGGAGGTTTCCAGGATCGCCGAGGTTGGCGATGTCTGGCTGGACGCCGGGATCGTGCCGTTCTCGACGCTCGGCTGGGAGAACCAGGACTGGATCGACGAGGGTTACGGGACCGGCGCCGCTAAGGGTCTGACCACCGCCGACCTGCCGGACCACAGCTACTGGGAGGAGTGGTTCCCGGCCGACTGGGTCTCTGAGATGCGCGAGCAGATCAGGCTCTGGTTCTACAGCCAGCTGTTCATGTCGGTCGCGCTCACTGGCCGAGCACCGTATCGCAAGGTGCTCGGCTACGAGAAGATGCTGGACGAGGCCGGCCGGGAGATGCACGGCTCGTGGGGCAACCTGATCAGCGCGCGGGACGCGTTCGCCCAGATGGGCGCCGATGTGATGCGGTGGCAGTTCTGCCAGCAGCCGCCTAACCAGAACCTGCTGTTCGGGTTCGGGCCGGCCAAGGAGATCCAGCGCAAGCTGCTCACGCTGTGGAACAGCCTGTCGTTCTTCGCTAGCTACGCGAACACGTCGGGCTTCTCCCCGAGCTGGACCGACCTCGAGGCAGCGGTGGAGGCCGGACCGCAGGGGCCAGACTGGGCTGGGCTGCAGGCTCTGGATCGATGGCTGCTGGCCCGGACGGCGAAGCTGGTGGCGGAGACCACGGCGAGCTATGAGCAGTACCTGACGGTCAACGTGCTGCGGGCATTCGAGTCGTACCTGGATGACCTGTCTAACTGGTACATCAGGCGGTCCCGGCGGCGGTTCTGGAATAGCGACACCGCCGCGCTGCGTACGCTGTGGACCGGCCTGGTCCAGGGCTTGCGTGTACTGGCGCCGATCACGCCGTTCCTGGCCGAGCACATGTGGCAGCTGCTCGTCGTCGAGCAGTGCCCTGGTGCTCCTGAATCGGTGTTCCTGGCCGGCTGGCCGCAGACGGGGCAGATCGACGAGACACTGGTCGCCGAGATCGGGGCGGTGCGCGCGGTGGTCGACCTCGGGCGCAAGGTCAGGGCGGCGTCCAAGCTGAAGACCCGCCAGCCGCTGCGCAAGCTGTCGGTCGAGGGCGTGACCGGGATCGATTCGCACCTGGCTGAGATCGCCGACGAGCTTCGGGTGAAGGAAGTGGTCTTGGAGCCGATCGCGACCTCCGGGCTGCGGGTTAAGCCGAACTTCAGGGTGCTCGCGCCCAGGCTCGGGTCTGCCATGCCAGCAGTGAAGCAGGCGCTGGACGCCGGGCAGTTCACCGAGCTGGACAGCGGCCGGTTCGAAGTCCTCGGCTTCGAGCTGTCCCCCGACGAAGTGATCGTCGAAAGGCTGGACAAGCCCGGCTTCGCGGTCGTCTCCGAGGACGGCGTGACGGTCGCGCTCGACACCGCACTGGATGACGAGCTGCGCCGGGAGGGTCGGGTCTACGAGCTGATCCACCACGTCAACGGGCTGCGCAAGGACACCGGGCTCGGGTTGTCCGACCGGATTACGCTGCGGTTGCCGGCGTCGGACAAGGACCTGCTCGAGTATTCCGGCTGGATCGGCACCGAGGTGCTGGCGGACTCCGTCGAATTGGGAAATTCCGACAAGGTGGCATTCGAGAAGATCTGAACCAGGTAAGAATGGATCATGCTGATCCGTTCTGGCCGGTCAATGAGGACTACCGTGATCACGGCGGCCGCCGTGGCCGCCGCCGTGATCGTCACCGCTCCCCTGCTGGCGTTTGCCAACCCAGCCGGGACTGGCACCGGGCACGTCAACTCCCAGTCCATCGACGGCACTGTCCTCGTCGCGCCGCACTCGCTGCCGGGAACGCCGTCGGCCGCAGCAGCCGGCAAGGCCTCGACGACCTGCGTCAAGTTCGCCGCCAGGGCGGGATGGCCGGACAACGGCTACTTCGCCGGCGCGCTGGTCACGGCGGCGGCAATCTGCGTCGGCGAGAGCCGGGGCAGTTCCGGCTTCTACGTCTGCGATAACCAGGCCGGCAACATCATCGGCCAGGGAACGGTCTCCCCCGGACATCCGGTGAAATGCCCGACCGGGACGTTCTCCTATGACCGGGGTCTGTGGCAGTTGAACAGCAAGACGGCGTCCAAGGTGAGCGACAAGTGCGCGTTCAACGCGGGCTGCAACGCCGAGCAGGCGTACCTGTTCTCCCAGCGCGGCACCGACTTCACCCCGTGGTCGTCCTACGACCAGGACACTTACACTCCGTTCATCGACCCGGTCCAGGATGTCGTGAACGGGCTGCGCACCGGGACCGTCACCAGCGCCGAACTCGGCGAGTGCCTGGCGGCCGGCAAGGCGGCCGGCGGCGCGAAGCTGATCATCGTCAACTGCGGCGACGGCGCCGCGACCCAGCAGTGGTCGCTGGCCAGCGGCAAGCTCAGGCTGGGGTCTCATTGCGCCGCGCTGCTGTCGCGGACCGGCAACTCCAAGGTTGTGCTCAGTAAGTGCGCCAACGCCAAGAACCAGGACTGGGCCGCCTTCGGCCGGTTCGAGCTGCGTAACGCGGCCGACGGCAAATGCCTGACCGACCCGGGCGGCAGCCTCAAGGCCGACACCGACGTGGACGTCACGAACTGCACGAACGCCAAGCCGCAGACCTGGTGGTTGCCGTAACGGACGGCTAGACCGGCCTCGGGACGGGCGCTAAAGACCCTGAGCAATGCGTAACTCATGGTCAGGCAATTCTTCTCAGCTACCTGCGTGCGGTGCCCTGTAAAGAAGCTCCGTAAGTGGTTAGTGTCTCCTGTGGGTAGCCATCGAGAGAAGAGGTAGCTTATGCGGCCTGATCGTGGCAAACGATTGTTCAGGGTAAGGATGCTCAGCGCGCCCGCGCTCGTGGCGGCGGTGCTGACCTTCGGCACGTTCTTGCCGGGGGTCGCGCACGGTGCCGCACCCAAGGCACCGAGCCACCCGCAGGTGTTCACGCCCAACACGATGGGCGGGCTCGACTGCAACGGACTCAGTCCGATCCAGAGGCCGGTCAAGAACGGCATGATGTGCGCTGACCCGCGTGGCGGCGACGGCGGGCGGTTCTTCGAGAACGGTCACTACATCGGTCACGATGAGCCGTCGTTCAGGTTCCTCTCGAACGTCAAGGGATCTGGCCGGAACTTCAAGATCAACGAGACGCTTCCGAAGGACCCGGTCGCCAATCCCACGGTGAAGAAGCCGGGCCACGACGTCACGCACTGGTTCGAACTCTCGGTCGCGCCGTGGATCTCCACCACCGTGTGTGACCCGAACTCGGCGCCGATCCTGCCCTGCGCGCCCGGCTCGGACGCCAACGCGCCCAAGGGCAAGTACCCGGGCGCGGGGGCGGCGTTCGTCGAATTGCAGTTCTACCCGCCGGGGTTCGCGCCGTTCCAGGATTCGATCAGCTGCGACAACACGCACTGGTGCTCGGCGCTGAACATCGACAGCCTGGAGTGCTCAGGCAACGGATCAGGCCCGTGTAACAACAACTGCATCGAGCCGGTGAACTTCGCGTTCGTTTCGAGGAACGGCGTGCCAGCCGGCCCGCCGGGTCCGCAGAAGAGCAACAACGCGACCTTCACCCCGAACAAGAACACGCTGCTGATGAACCCCGGAGACTCGATCACGATCCGGATGTTCGACGCGGCGATCAAGGGCGGTCACGCGCTGGAGATCGTCGAAACCGACCACACGACCGGGCAGAGCGGTTTCATGATCGCCTCAGGTGCGAACGGCTTCATGAACACCGACCCGTTCTCCTGCAAGGGCACGAAGTTCAACTTCGAGCCCGAGTACAACACCGCGCGGGCCGCGAACATCATCCCGTGGGGCATCGGTCCTTACGAGATCAACGACCAGTTCGAGATCGGTCACTTCGAGGCCTGCACCAAGGTCAGCAAGCCAGCGACCACGACGGTGGGCAACGTCAAGGACACGTTCTTCAAGGAGTGCTCCGGGCCGTATGAGAAGGCCAAGGACACCGCCGAGAAGTTCGAGCCTGATGACTCGCCTTGTTACAAGGCCGGGGACACCCATGGCGGGTTGCACACCGCGCCTGACCTGGTCACCGGATGCGCGGTGTTCTTCGACGCGATCGGTGACCTGGACTATGACGGCTCGCCGTACTACCCGGACTGGCCGGATTCGACGTCGGTGAGCAAGAACAACCCGTTCCCGACACCGTTCTTGCAACAGCAACCGACCACAACCGCCGGGCGTCATTACGCGTCGATCCAGTTCATGACCGACACGACCGCCACCGAGTTCAACACGAAGTGCAACCTGGCTACCGGGTCCGGCTGCGTGATGCCGCCGAAGGGGCCAGGCAAGTTCTATCCGTACTGGACCCAGGCCAAGGTCAACGGCCAGTGCGTGTGGGAGTTCGGCAACATGACGAACGGCAACACGTTCGGCAAGGACAAGCAGTACGGGAAGATCGGACCAGGCACGCTCGGTGCCTTCGTCAGCAAGATCTTGCCTAACCCGAACTGCTAGCTGTCTTAGCTCGGCTTGGGGGCGGCACCGCGTTACCGTGGTGCCGCCCCTTGTCGGTCAGCTAGGAGTTGTGCTGGTGGTAGTAGGTCATGATGGCCTGGCCGATGCCCTCGTCCAGGCCGTTCTTACAGCGCCACTTGGCCTTGCCCTTGGAGAAGATGCGGGTCGGCGCGGTTAGGTTCGTGGACCTGATCAGCAGGCCCTCCTTGAGCTGGAAGGCGGTCAGCCCGATTCCGTGCGCGTGCAGGTACAGCAGGAAGGCCGGGACCGCCTTGAGTGCGTCGGGCCAGCACTCTGATTTCGTCGCCGCGTAGTTCGACCATTCGGCGTCGACCACCGGCGCGATGTGCCGGAAGATCACCCAGCCGAAGTCGGAATACCACTGAGCCCGGGTATGGACGCCGTGCGGGTGCTGGATCGCGTACACGACTCCCCCGCCAACGATCTTGTGCGAGCCGAGCCCGGCCAGTGAGTTCGAGAAGCAGGGGCCTTCGACCCACAGGATTTCCTTGGCGCCGTCTCGCCGTACGTCGTTGACCAGCGTCTGCATGCCCAGGTAGCCGTGGCCGCTGAACTGGCCGCCGCGCCGCCAGAACGACCAGTCGGCATTGTCGCCGCAGCTGGCCTGCATGAAGACGCGAGGCTGGTTGAACAGGTCGAAGATCACCTGCGGGTCGCTCGGGTAGACCTTGGCGAGGTCCTTCCAGAACGTCGCCGTCGCCTGGGTGGGGGCCGGCTGGTCGCCGACGTCTTCGGTCTGAGCGTTAAGCACCACGACGAGCCCGGCCTTTTCCGCCGTCCTGACCTCGCCTTCGATGGTTTGCAGGAACTTGCGGTTGAAGACGTGGCCGTTCTCGCCGACCAGGTTGTTCGGGGCGATCTGGAGGCGGACCGTGTTCGCGCACCAGCCGGCTGCCGTTGCCTTGATCTTGGCGTCATCCAGCGGGACGAACGGCTGGTAGTCGGCGTTGCCGAGACCGGGAACGGTAATGCCGTAGGGGATGAATACCTTGCCGTGCGCGCCGATGACCTTGGTGCCGGAGACGTGGAAGGGGCCGTGTGCCTTCTGGCAGGGCTTGGCCTTGGCGCCTGGGGAGCCGGCCTGGTGGCCGGCGGCCGTCGGCGCGAAGGCAGCCAGCAGGGCGACGGCGGCTAGGGCGCTGGCGCAGGCGCGAGCGACGTGAGCGGCTCGCACTAACTCAGGCCTGGCTATTCGGCGCAGTGGCATTCGAGTAACCCTTTCGGTTCGGTTGTTTCGCTATGAGGGTTGATGGTCACGCTAGTACGGGAAAGTGAGGCTCCGTTGCAGATCCCGCCGCCCAGGAAGATCTCGTTCGACATCGAGGAGTATGTGCGCCGGTCGACGCAGGGGCCGTGCTTCATCTGCGCGATCCTGGCCGGGCATCCCGACTACCCGCATCACGACATCTACCGTGACGACGAGACGATCGCCTTTCTCGTGCACCGGCCGACGCTGCTCGGGCATTGCCTGGTCGCGCCCAGGCGGCACATCGAGAGCTGGACTGATGAGCTGGATGAGGCCGGGTTCCTGGCTCTGCAGCGAGTTGTGCACCGGGTGGCTCGAGCGGTCGCGGCGACCGTGCCGACCGAACGGATGTACTCACTCAGTCTCGGCAGCCAGCAGGGGAATTCGCATCTGCACTGGCACGTGGCGCCGTTGCCTCCCGGCGTGCCTTACCGCGAGCAGCAGTTCCACGCGCTGATGGCAGAGAACGGCGTGCTGGACGTGTCCGATCGATCCCAGGCTGATCTTGCGCGCGCGATCGGTCGCCGGCTCGCGTAGCCGTTCTGGGCAAGAATATTGACGATCAGCTATACTTCCTGCGTGAGGGCTGGGCGGACGAGCGCTGCGGCAGTTCTGCGGGCCGCGCGCAAGCGAGCCGGCTTGTCGCAGGTCGAACTCGCCGGTCGAGCCGGTGTCACCCAGAGCGTCATCAGTGCTTATGAAGCCGGACGTCGGCAGCCGTCTTTGCCGACGCTGGCAGCGCTAATCGAGGCAGCAGGCTATGAACTGGAGGTCAGCGTGCAGGAGCCCAAGGGAAATTTGGGCAGGCTGACCGGGCCTGTCGGCCGACGCGTACGTCAGCACCGCAGCGACTTGGTGGCCGCTGCAGCCGCCCACGGAGTCGGCAACCTGCGCGTCTTCGGGAGCGTGGCTCGCGGTGAGGACCGCACCGACAGCGATGTGGATCTGCTCGCCGATATTCCGGCAGGCATGGGCCTGCTTGGACTGGGCCGCGTAGCCGATGAGCTGGAAGCTGTTATCGGTGCTCGGGTGGATCTAGTGCCCGCCGGGCAGTTGAAGCCTGCAGTCCGTCGGCGGGCTGAACGTGATCTGGTGGCCTTGTGACCTACCGTGACGCACAACGGCTCGACGATATCCAGGCTGCCATCAACGCGATCCGGTCCCACCTGGAACGCGGAACATTGGCTGACGGCCTGGTCTTCGACGCCGTCCGGATGCGGTTGCTGGAGATTGGCGAGGCAGTTAAGGCTCTGCCCGCCTACGGTGGACGAAGATCTCCCCGCGCTTGAACTCGCAGTCACCGCGCTGTCTGAGTCGTTGCAGCCCGAGGAGCACAGTGCGGAATCGATGGTCACGCCGGAACGGCTGACCAAAGAACTAGATTTCGAAGCAGAAGCAGGCGCCTAAGATCGCATCGCCATCGGCGAACCGCTTCTGAGAGACAGATCGCCGTTCCCTCGCCTTACCTGAACTTGATTCCATTCACGCGTCAGTCCGGCGGACGATTGGTTGGTCGGATGCCGTGATGGGCTCCGATTCTGGTTCTGGGCTAGGCTCGGCTGGGTGCTGACAGAGACTGATCTTGACCTAGGTGATGGGCATGCGCTGCATGTCTATGACACCGGTGCGACTAGTCCTGGGGCCGCCGATGGAGAGCTGGTCGTTTTCTGGCATCACGGGACGCCGAATATCGGCGCGCCGCCTGCGCCGCTGTTTCCGGCCTCGCACCGGCTGAGAGTCCGCTGGGTCAGCTATGACCGGCCTGGTTACGGCGGTTCGACCCCGAACCACGGTCGCGATATCGCCTCGGCCGCCAGGTACGTGGCCCTGGCGGCCGATGCGCTCGGCATCGAGCGGTTCGCGGTGATGGGCCACTCCGGCGGCGGTCCGCACGCGCTGGCCTGCGGCGCGTTGCTGTCAGATCGAGTGCTGGCGGTGGTCAGCGGGGCCGGGCTGGCGCCCTTCGACGCCGACGGGATCGACTGGTTCGCCGGCATGGCCGCCTCGGGCGAGGCGTCGTTGCGTGCGGCCGTGCAAGGCCGGGCCGTCAAAAAGGCGTATGAGGCGTCGGCCGCGGATCTCGACATGGGTTTTACTGAGGCTGACATCGAGGCATTGTCCGGGCCCTGGAAGTGGTTTGGCGAGGTAGTCGGCCCGGCTCTTGAAGCTGGCCCGGGCGGCCTGATCGACGACGACCTGGCCTACGTCGCGGACTGGGGTTTCGATCCGGCCCTGATCACCGCGCCGCTGCTGCTCGTCCACGGCGGCCAGGACGCGATCGTGCCCAGCTCGCACAGTGAGTGGCTGGCTGGGCACTGCCGGACGGCCGAACTCAGGTTCTTCCCCGAGGACAGTCACATCTCCGTGCTCAATCACGCTGAAGCCGCCCTCGACTGGCTGGCCGAACAATCCCGTCGCGCCTGAAGCCGGTCCCGGCCGAGAATGGGCGCGTGGACATCGGCGGCTTCATCCGCGACGGCTATGTGGTCATTCGGGGCGCGGTTGATCCGGACACGACCGCTGCCTGCCGGGAACTGATCTGGGCCGGGCTGGCCGAGCGCGGAATCCGCCGGGACGAATCCGCCAGTTGGCCGGTGACGGCGCAGTTCGATGACCCGGGTGCGGAGCCGTTCTCGGCGGCTGGCCTTTCGCCCGCGCTGACTGCTGCCTATGACGAGCTGATCGGCCCGGGCCGGTGGACGCCTAGAGTCGATGTCGGCCGGGCGATCGTCGTGCGGTTCCCGGGCGAGGACCGCGGCAATGCGGGCTATCACATTGAAGGCAGCTACGCCGGGCCAGGCGGCCACCATGTCAACGTGCGGTCACGCGCCCGGGGATTGCTGGCCCTGTTCCTGTTCACCAACGTTGGCCCGGACGATGCTCCGACCCGGCTGGTCTGCGGTTCGCATCTTTTCGTGCCGGAGTTTCTCGCCCCGTACGGCGAACCGGGCACGCTCTCCGACGCCGAGTTCTGGCGCCCGTCGGTGCTGTGCCGCCCGGTGGCGCACGCGACCGGGCTGGCCGGCGACGTGTTCTTGTGCCACCCGTTCATCGTGCACACCGCGACCTGGCCGCATCGCGGCGCCGGCCCCAGAATGATCGCCCAGCCGGCTGTGCACGCGGCCGACGGCTTCACCCTCGACGGCTCCGACCCATCACCAGTCGCGAAAGCGATCGTGGCCGGCCTGCCCGCAGATCTGCCGCCGACTAGCCAGCTCCGATAACGCCGCTTAAGCGTCCTTGACGTACATGATCCCCTCATAGCTGGCCACGTGGGCTGGGTCCAACGGCGCATAGCCGAACCATGGGGAAACCCGCTGAGCGGGTGCCGCTTCATCCAGGACAGCGGCCAGCCGACTGGTGTCGACGACGTATCGGTCCTCAGGGAGCGCGTACAGGAGGCCTTCGATGGTGTCCGGAGGCGGTGCTTCCACGCCGTGGCGGCGGATCGTGCCGAGGGCAGTGGCCAGGAAGGCGTATCCCTGCCCCAGGTGGGCGCTGACAATTGCGCCGGCGCTCCACCATTCCAGCGCCCGTCCGCCCATCCGCATGCTGCTCTTGTCCCGCTGCAGATGTCCGTTGTGGGCGAACACCAGAGCCGGGCCCCGCTCGGCGATCGCAAGCAGGTTGGCGGCCATCATCGAATCGCGGACGCTCAGCAGCCAGGTCAGGCGGCTCGGCGAGGAATCGGCCATCCAGAAGTGGTACCGCAGCAGGCCGGTGGCGGTGCGGCCGTACAGGCGGGCCAGGTCCCAGTCATTCCGCGAGGACGTCGCGATCAGGTGCGGCGTTTGCGCATTGAGCAGGGCGACCAGGTCGTCGGCGAGCAGCCGCAACTGTTTGGCCTCGGGCGTCTGCCCTATGGACTGGGATGGGTCCATCATCGCGGCCGAATTGGTCCACTGGTCGTCGGCGCCCAGCAGGCGGTCGAGCGTTTCCGCCGGGCAGGGAAGCAGGCCGGCTTCCACCCTGTCCGCGAGGTAGGAGTGCAGCGCGGTGAGTGTCTGCCGAGGGCTCGCGGCGCCGCCCATCTCCAGTGGGCCGTCGAAGCCCGCGAAGCGCACCTGCTCTGAACCGGCCCGGCCCTCGTTGTGCGCACGCATCCAGCGCACGAGTTCGCGATTGGCCGCCGATTCCCCGAACCCGTGGCTGAATCCGTGCGCCATGACGTCGTCGAGAGCGCCCGTGCCCGAGACAATGTAGTCGTCGACGACCAATCCCATCATGCAGTCGCTCTCGATCGCGATCGTCCGGTAGCGCTCCTGCTCGACAAGTTGGCGGAAGAGATCATTCCGGAGCTTAAGCAGAGCGTCCTCGCCGTGGGTGGGCTCACCCAAGGCAAGCAGCCGTGGCGGACCCGAGAGCAACCCCAGGACGGCGGCCGCGTCGACGGCGTGGGCCGCGTGGGCGGCGGATCTGATAGCTGCAGTCATGCCTTCAACGCTATCGTTGAACTGTCCATTTAAACTTTTTCGCTATCTCAGCAGCCCCATGAGCCCTAACCTTCAAAACGAGGTACACCTCAGGCCGGTCGATCTGGCCCGTCGGCACGGCCTGTCTACACAGGCGATCAGGAATTACGAGGCGGCCGGCATCCTTCCCGCCGCCGAACGCACGCCGCACGGTTACCGCACGTACAGGCCGCAACACGCGCAAGCGCTTCGCGCGTTCCTCGCCCTCGTGCCAGGACACGGCCACCAGACAGCCACGATGATCATGCAGTCGATCCACCGCGGCGCAACTGAGGACGCGCTCGCGCTCATCGACGAAAGCCACACTCAGCTTCTCGACGACCGCCGCACCCTGAAGGCCGTCGAGGCCGCGCTCGGCGATCTCACTCCCCTGCCGCAGGAACGCGGCGACACGTTCATCGGCCCCCTAGCCAGAAGGCTCGGCATCCGCCCCGCCACCCTGCGCAAATGGGAACGCGCCGGCCTGGTTCAGCCGCGCCGCGACCCGCAGACCGGCTACCGGATCTACAGCGCCGCCGACGTGCGCGACGTCCAACTCGTCCGTCAGCTCAGGCGAGGCGGCTACCTGCTGGCGCAGATCGCCCCGCTGATCACCCAGGTCCACTCCGCCGGCGGCGTCGCCCCTCTCGAGCCGATGCTCCGCGACTGGCACACTCGCCTCTCAGCCCGCAGCCGCTCCATGCTCACCGGCGCCGCCGCCCTAGACACCTACCTCGCTCGCCAAGCAGCGGACCAACCCGGCCGTGGATCTGGAATTACCGCAGCCACAGCTTCGGCGCGCCACATTCACACCAGTAGCCAGAGCCTCTCCGCATTCCTGGCCCAACATGGCCAGGCCTGAAGCAGCAACGGCGGGTCAACGCCGCTTCGCCTGGCCCGCAACCTGTCGCAGTTCCTGAATCCGACAGCCGCGGTGGGCCAACGCCGCTTCGCAGAGCGCGCTCCCCGTTGCGATTCGCTTACTGGACAGCGGCGGCGGGCCACCGACGCCGCTATTTCAGCGGTCACGGCCAGCGCTGTCCCCACCGGACGCCGGGCGCTGCCGACGCCAGGCTCGACACAGTCGGATAACCCAACCGATGGCCACGAGCGCGCCAGCTGTCGGCAGCACCCAGGCGGTTATCAGCCGCACGCTGGGACCCTGCTGTGCCCTCACAGCGATGGCAGCATCACCGCAATCCAGGCCAGAGCTATGGGCGACGAGCGAGCTGGCCTGTAGGCCGGGTTCTGTGCACCCGCTTTCGCGGGCCGGCGGTCATCCATCTAGGGCTGCCGTTGCCGACAGCCTCGTGCGGTCTACCCGCGGACTCAGGCGAGCAGCCTTCAATCGCCCGCGCAGGCACGACATCGCGTCGGCGACACCGTGCCCTCCTGACCTTGCTCCAGGTGGGGTTTACCAAGCCGCCGCAGTCACCTGCGGCGCTGGTGGTCTCTTACACCACCGTTTCACCCTTACCGCCGGCCCTGGCACGCCAGGCCCGGCGGCGGTCTGTTTTCTGTGGCACTTTCCCGCGGGTCACCCCGGGTCGGCGTTACCGACCACCCTGCCCTGCGGAGCCCGGACCTTCCTCGGCGGTCCCGGCGAACCGGAACCGACGCGACCGCCCGGCCAGCTTGCCCGTCGCTCCCCAGAATTGTAAGCCCTGCCGGGCCTTGCCGGGCCGGGCCTGGCCTGGCCTGCCTGGCCTTGCCGTGGCCAACCCAGCCAGGTCTAGCGCCGCCAGCGCCGAGCCTGCTGCAGGTGCGCGGTGTCGTTCAGCGTTCGCAAGACGGCCGACCCGTTGTCGAAGCAGTCGATGTGGCACAGCGAGGCCACATCAAGATTCATCCTGAACATCGCTTCCGGCGGCGCCAGCAGCGCCCGGCACACCAGCGTCTTGATCGGCGTCACGTGACTCACCACGATCGTCGTCTGATGCTGGTAGTCCGCCATCAGCCGGTCGAGCCCGGTCAGCACTCGCATCGCCACCATCGCGAAGCTCTCGCCGTCCGGCGGCGCGGCGTCCGGGCTGGCCATCCAGGCCGCGAGCTCGTCCGGCCACTTCTTGGCCGCTTCACCGAACGTCAGTCCCTGCCAGGATCCGAAATCCGCCTCGACCAGCTCGTCATAGACCACCAGCGGCACCCCGGCGGCCTCGGCGACCACCTCGGCCGTGCGCCGCGCTCGCTGCAGCGGCGAGGTGATCACGACCTCCGCCCCGGCGACCGCCAGCCGTCTCGCGGCCAGCTCCGCCTGCCTGACCCCTTCTCTGGTCAGCGGGATGTCACCGCGCCCGGCGAACCGGCGCTCAGTGGACAGCTCAGTCTGCCCGTGCCGCAGCAAGATCGTCGTCGTCGGCTTGCCGAGCGACCGCCCCCAGCCGGGCCCGCTGCCCTCACCCGGCTCCGCCGGGGCGGCCTCCGGCGAAACCTCAGCCGGATCCTGCTCGCTCACAACCCTGACTCTGGCGTCCTGACCAGGATCCGCCGGCACTCCTCACAGCGCAGTACCTCGTCGTCGGCCGCTGCCCTGATCGCGTTCAGGTCGACCGTGTTGATCGCCAGGTTGCAGCCCTGGCACTGCCGCGCCCGCAGCGCCGCCGCGCCGACACCGCCGCCGTGCTGAGCCCGCACCTTGTCGTACAGGTCCAGCAGGTCACTGGCGATGTTCTCGGCGATCTGGGCCCGCTTGGCGGTCGCCTTGGCCGCCTGCTCGTCGAGTTCGGCAAGCGCCACATCCCGGGCGGCGGTGACGGTCTGCAGCTCAGCCACGATCGAGGTCCGCTCAGCGGTCCCGCCGTCCAGGGTGGCCTGGTTGGTCTCGCGCCGCTCCATCACATCGAGAACGATCTCTTCCAAGTCAGACTGCCGCCGCTGCAGCGACTGGATCTCTGACTGCAGGTTCTCAAGTTCCTTGGGCGAGGCGACCATGCCGCCATCGAGCCGCTGCCGGTCACGCTCGATGCGGGAACGCACTTGCTCCACGTCCGCTTCGGCCTTGGCCTGCTCGCGACCGAGGTCACTGCTCTGCGCGGTCAGGGCGGCGTTGGAATCGCGCAGCTCAAGATCGCGCTCGGTCAGCCGGGTGATCTCAGCGTGCTCGGGCAGACCCCGCCGTCTATGGGCGATCCGACCGAGTTCCGCGTCGATGTCCGCAACTTCGAGCAGCCGCAACTGAGCCTCGGGCGATGCTTTCACGGTGCCACGTTAGCCTGCCTGCCGGAGAGCGCGCGCCGAATGCGGGCCTGCGCGGCCGGATTGCAATGTGTGCTCTGTCGTTCTTCGCCCGACTGTGCCGTCATTTAGGCGGCAGCAGCACCCGGTCGATCACGTAGATCGTGGCGTTGGCGGTCTTGATGTTCCCGCAGACGACGGTGGCCGCGTTCACCTGATAGTCAGGGCCGCGCTTGGCGAGCGTCAGCTCGCCCCCTGCCAGCGTTCCGACTGTGCCGCCGCGCGCGATGCGCGCTGGCGTGATGGCCGAAGCCACCACCTGCCCCAAGACATACGGCGGCAGCTTCGCCGGCTTGCGCAGCTGGGTGATCTGGGGCGAGGTAAGCGCCGAAAACGCGCTGTTGACCGGTATGAATAGGGTGAAAATTTTACGGGCGCTGAGTCGCTCGTCCAGAGCCGCGGTCTTGATCTGCGAACTGAACACCGATAGCTGGGGATTGCTCGCCGCCGCGTCGACGACTGACTGCGTGCTCATGGACGCCAAGCTTCCCGGTCCGCGATGAGGAATGAACCCGCAGCCGGATCCGACAAGCGCACCCGAGCCCGAACCGGAACGATTCGCGGCGGGCTTCGATGTCGCGGCCGGCGGCGAGCTTCCGCAGCCGGTTACCGCCACGGCCAGCAGCAGTGCGACCACGGCCAGGCTGGAACGCATGAGAACACATCTGCCCGCCAGCCAACCTCGAAAACATCGGCGAGCACCAGCCGGGTTGGGCCCGCCCAGCGGAAGTCGTGCCGTGCCGCGCCGCTAGCGATGCGAACCGATGACCACGATCAGCGCTGAGGTCGGGTGCGCCGCTCCCCTGGCCGGCTCGATGGTCAGGCCTATCATGTCGCCCGGAGCCAGGCCGGAGACTACGGCCGGGCCGGCCATGCCGCCAGGGTCTGGCCTGAGCATGCCGGCCGGCCGCTCGCCGGCCGGACCCATCAGCCAGAGCTCGTACGCCTGTCCGCCGGGCAGAGCCGCCAGCCCGTGCGCGCTGAACACCAGCCTGTGCTCCCGATGCGACATGACGATGGTCGCGTCGCCGCCGGTGCTGACCCGGGCGGTCAGCATCACTACATCACGTGCGCTGAGCACGGTGTCGATCAGGTGGTCCTGCTGTTGCGAGTGATGCAACTGGACCGTCATGTCGTTCGCCAGCAGGCCAAACCCGCCCACCAGTCCGATGATGAGTGCCGCGGCGGTGAGAGTGATCATCGTCAGCGTCTTATTGGGCCGGATCCGGCCGGCCAGCTGCCGCAGGACCGACACCTTGGCTTCCGCCGGCCTGCGGACCGCATCGGCGACCCGCTCGGATTCCGCGGCTGCGGCCGCCTGGCCGGGGATCTCCGGCGCGAGCTGGCTTATCTGCAGCGCCGCCTTGATCGTCTGTTCTCTCAGCTCAGGACGCGGCCGGACAGCAGCCGCTATCCCCAGCCGCGCGGTCGCCTCGCGCATCTCCCGGACGTCGTCGCGGCACTGGGCGCAGTCGCCCAGATGGCCAATGAAGCTAGCCCGCTCATCAGCGGTGACCGCGTCCATCGCGAACGGGCCGGCCAGCGTATGCGGTTCGAAGTCGTCAGAGGTCGTCACGACACCCCCAGACAGTCCCTGAGCCTGATCAGCCCGTCGCGCATCCTGGTCTTGACCGTGCCGGCCGGCACCTCGAGCAACTCGGCGACCTCGCGGTAGGTGTACCCGCTGTAATAGGCCAGCCCGACGCACTCCCGCTGCAGCACAGTCAGCGAGGTCAGGCAGCGCTGCACCCGCTCCCGGTCCAGGCTGGCCTCGACCGCCTCGATCACTTCGTCGTAGTCGATCGTGGCGGTGGCGGCCCGCAGTTCCCTGGTGGTGTGGCTGCGCTCGGACCTGACCCGGTCCACCGCCCGCCGGTGGGCCATGGTCATCACCCAGGCGACACCGCTGCCCTGCATCGGGTCGAACCGGCTGGCCGTACGCCAGATCTCGAGCAGCACCTCTTGCATGACCTCTTCAGCCTGCGCCGGATCGCGCAGCACTTTGCGCACGACGCCGAGCACCCAGCCCGATGCCTGGTCATAGACGGCCTCGTAGGCCTGTTGGTCGCCGACCGCTACAGCCGGAAGCAGCTCGTCAAGCTCTAGGCGGCCGCGGCTAGACCGGCGCGCGGCAAACAGCTCACGGTCATTTCCCCCGCTGCTCGGGCCGCCGTCGGACATGCTCACACTCCATTATTCGTAGCCGAGGGCGCATCGGTTTGGATGCCAGGCCAAACCATGGCCCGCGCTGGTACGAATATCCAGTGTGACCCTCACCAACCTCATCCGTCCCCGCGGCGCGCTGTCCGGCCTGCTGTCCGGAGCCATCGGCGTCTGCGTGGGATTCCTGGTCGCCGGGCTTACCGGCCCGGTCGGCTCTCCCGTGGTAGCTGTCGGCGAACTGTCGATTGACCTTAGCCCGCCGCCGGTCAAGAACTTTGCCATCAAGGAATTCGGCTCACACGACAAGCTCGTCCTGCAGATCGGCGTGCTCATCGTTCTCGCCATCTTCGCCGCCGTGATCGGGAACCTGGCCCAGCGCAAGCTGGCGCACGGGATGATCGGCATCGGCATCTTCGCCGTCGTCGGACTGATCGCGGCCGGCACCCGGCCGACCTCCGGGCCGCAGGACTTGCTGCCGACGCTGATCGGGTCGGCCGCGGCCGCGTTCGCCATGTACCGGCTCATCGGGGCGGCCGGACCAGCTCCCGGTGCCCAGAAACCGGAGCCGAAGCCTGCGGCTAAGCCAGGCGAGGCGGCAACTCCGGCCCCGGCGACTCCAAAGCCCGCTCCGCGCCCGGCCGGCCAGCACGCCGCCAGCCGGCCCCGAACGGCCAGCCTGAAGGTGACCGAGCCGCCCAGACGCCAGTTCATGAAGGTCAGCGCTACTACCGCCGGCCTGGCGGGCGTGGCCTACCTGGGCGGACGCCTGCTGAGCGAGCGGACCAGCGTCACCCAGGCCGAGAAGTCGCTGCGGCTGCCCAAGCCGGCCTTCTCTGCCCCGCCGCTTCCGGCCGGGACCGACTTCAAGATCCCCGGGCTCAGCTCGTTCATCACGCCGAACTCCGCGTTCTACCGGGTCGACACCGCGATCGTGCTGCCCCAGATCCCGCCGTCGAGCTGGCAGCTGCGGGTCCACGGCATGGTCAGCCGCGAGCTGACGCTGACCTTCGAAGACCTGATCAAGCGGCCCCTGATCGAGGACTACATCACGCTGACCTGCGTCTCCAACCCGGTCGCCGGACCGTACATCAGCAACGCGAAGTGGCTCGGCGCCAGCCTGCGCTCGCTGCTGCGCGAGGCCGGCGTCAAGGCCGGAGCCGACCAGCTGTTCTGCACCTCGTTCGACGGCTTCACCAGCGGCACGCCGGTCGCGACCGCGATGGACGGCCGGGACGCGATGCTCGCCGTCGCGATGAACGGCCAGCCGCTCCCGGTCGCGCACGGCTTCCCGGTCCGAACTGTGGTTCCCGGCCTGTACGGCTATGTCTCGGCCTGCAAGTGGATCACCGACATCGAGGTGACCACCTACCGGGCCAACGCCGCCTACTGGGCCCAGCGCGGCTGGTTTGATCAGGCACCGATCAAAACCGAGTCCAGGATCGACCTCCCGACCGGGCAGAACCCGCTCAGGGCCGGCCACACCACGATCGCCGGCGTCGCCTGGGCCCAGCACAAGGGCATCGACGCGGTGGAAGTACGAGTCGACAAGGGCCCCTGGCAGCACGCCAAGCTCGCCGCGGTCCCCGGTATCGACACCTGGCGGCAGTGGATGCTCGACTGGGACGCCCCGGTGGGCAATCACATCATCGAATCCCGCGCCACTGACGCCACCGGCTACACCCAGACCGCCGTTCAGGAACCCCCGGAGCCTAACGGCGCCTCGGGCTACCCCATTATCCAAGTCCAGGTCACGGCGGCCCCCTGACCGGCCGGCGAAGCCGGACGGCCGGTCGCGGACCGCCGGGTGTTACGGTCTGGCCATGGCGACGGGGCAGATCAATGCGGTCGTGTTCGACATTGGCGGTGTCCTGCTGGACTGGGATCCGCGGCATCTGTACCGCCAGCTGATCGCCGATCCCGATCAGCTCGATGACTTCCTGGGCCGGATCTGCACCAGGCAATGGCATCTGGCTCACGATCTCGGTGCGGACACCGAGCAGTCATGCCGGGAGCTGGCGACGCAGTATCCCGAGCACGCCGAGCTGATCATGGCCTGGTCGGATCGCAGCGAGGAGATGATCGGCGGGGTGCTGACGCAGACCGTCGAGGTGCTCGGCGAATTGCGCTCGGCGGGCGTGCGCTGTTTCGTGCTGAGCAACATGGAGCCCGACAAGTTCGTGCTGCGGCGGGCCCGGTATGAGTTCTTCGACCTAGTCGAAGGCTGCGTGATCTCAGGTCTTGAAGGGGTCGCCAAGCCTGATCAGAAGATCTTCGACATCCTGGTGTCCAGGTACGGGCTCACCCCGGCGCAGACGGTCTTCATCGATGACCTGCCGGCGAATGTCGCCGCCGCCGCCGAGCTGGGCGTGGTCGCGATCCAATTCACGACCGCCGCCCAGCTCAGGAGTGATCTGCGCGATCTGGGCCTGCCGGTCGGTGCCCCGGTTGCTACTTAGGGCACTTCCCGGACTTGACCTTCGCGACGACGAAGCCGGCGAGGCCGTTGCCAGTGACACCGGTGCCGGTGTCCGAGCTGAACGTGTACAGCTTGCGACCGCGATAGGTGATCTGGGTGCGCTTTCCGAACTTGGCCGTGCTCAGGCACGCCACTCCGGTCGGGGTCGCCTTGGAGCCCTTGGGCAGCAGCAGTGGCGGCCAGAAGCCCAGGCACGCGCCCGTGCATTTGCCCTTGGGCATGTAGTACAGGCTGGCGCCCTTGCCCTTGGTGGTGGCCAGCATCTTGCCGAACGGCTTTCTCTTGACGATCTGGACGACCTTCAGCTTGTGCGCTGCCGCCGGGGCCGCTTCCGCCGCGGTCAGGCTGGCCGCCAGGCCGGTCACGCTTCCCGCGACGACGACCGTCGTTGCCGCCCGCGCAATCCACCGCCGACGAAGTGCATGGTTGGCACCGTTACTGGTCATTCGCTCCCCTTACTCGCAAGGTTTGACGTCATCAGCACAACGCGGCCGATGCCGGTCCGGTTCAAAATCTGCCTGGTCAGTCACGCTCGGTCAACAGGTCAGAGCAATTGATCGCGCACCTGGCCGTACATATAGGCGCCGAGCCAGCGGCCCATTTCGTCGAAAAGGCGGCGCCGCTGCGGGGTCGGCAGCGCGTCGGCCCTGGTGTGGGCGTCGGCCCCGGTGATCGCGTCGATCTGAAGCCAGGTCACGTGCTGGCCGAGCCGCACCGAGTCGCGGCCGCGTCGTTCTCGCTTGCTGTCCCGCCACGGGCCGGCGGCCGAGATGACCAGGACCGGGCAGCCGATATCCAGCCTGACCTTGGCCCGGCCGAAGTCCGGGCTGGACAAGATGAGCGCTTCGACCGGTCGGCTGACCGGGCGGGCGTCGCACCACAGCGCGGCGGTGAGCGCAGTCGAGCCCTGCGCGCTCAAGATGATCGCGTCGATCCCGTCGGCCTCCCGCAGGTGGGCGCACGCCGCGTCCAGGGCACCGAACGCCGCCTGATGCGGCTTGGCCGGCCGGCGCCGGCTCGGTTCGACCAGATCGGTGGTGTCGACGTCGGTCAGGTAGAAGTGAAAACCCCGCTCGTTATACCAGCGGACAAGGTCAGAGGGTGCCAGCGAGTCGGCCAGCTCGTGCAGGTGCAATACGGCCCGGCGGCTCGGCCGCTTCGAGCGGCGAACGAAGACAGCCGAGTTGAGGTTGCTTCGTACCGGCAGCGCGACTGCCTCGTACTCGTCGGCTGGTCCGCCCATATCGGTGATCAGGCCCATCTAGGTCGCCGTCTGCGTCCGCATGCCCGGCTGACGCTCCCCTCGCGGTCTGAGTGTCGGCCGTGCTGGCCCGGAGGACGACGGGCCTCCGCCCAGGTGCACGCTAGCAGCGTCAGGGCTAGCGGCCGCATGGCTCGCAGGGCGCCAGGTAGCGCCGCTCATCGCGGCGCAGCGGGCGGGGACCGTCAGGCCAGTGTCGCACTGTAACCAGGGCCTCGCCCAGTAAACACGCGGAGTGATGGTCGATATGGAATCAGTAATGAAACAATAGCTAGTACATCCCGGCAATAAGGCGGCGCAGTCGCATTCTGTTGAACAGTGCGACCCAAAAGGGACACGCCAGAAACGGCCGGGAGAAAGCTTTCCGACGCACCATATGCGGTATTGCCGTTTTGCCGTGAATTCTGTCGGCATATAAGAAGAGGCCCCTCCATGTATGAGATGGAGGGGCCTCCGCGGCCAGGTGCGCTAGCAAGCCGATGACTCGGCGGCCGGTACGCTAGCTGGCCGTCCACCGGACCTCGGAATCCCAGCCCGATCACCAGTTTCCCAGTACCGGGCCGGTCCCGGGCTTTCCCCGGGTGAGTCCGCTTCGGTGGTGAAAGCAGTTCTACTGCTTTTTGAGCCACCCGCACAAGGTGTTCGGCAAGTAAATACAAGATTCTTTCCGCTATCCACAGAGAGGGTAGTGCTTATCCACCGCGAGAGGCAGTTGTACTCGAATTGTCCACAGGATTATGCACAGGATCCTGTGGAATGTCGTTCTGGGTTAGGCCGGCGTGCCGATGCTGTTTTGGTGACTTTCCGTGCCAGGAGCGCCACAGGGCGGCGTAGGCACCTTCGGCTTTGATGAGGTCGCGATGCGGACCAGATTCGCTGATCCGGCCGTCCTCCATCACGATCACCCGGTCGGCGTCGTGCGCTGTATGCAGCCGGTGCGCGATCGCGACCACGGTCCGGCCGTCAAGCACAGCCGACAGTGACTGCTCGAGATGCCGGGCTGATCGCGGATCGAGCAGCGACGTCGCCTCGTCAAGAACTAGCGTGTGCGGATTGGCGAGTACGAGCCGGGCCAGTGCGATCTGCTGGGCTTGCGGCGCCGAAAGCATGAGTCCGCCGGCGCCGACGGCCGTGGCCAGCCCGCCGGGCAGCGCCAGCGCCCAGTCGAGGGCATCGACGGCTCCGAGCGCGGATCGCACCGAGGCTTCGCTGGCGTCCGGCTGACCGAGCGTGATGTTCTCTTCCAGGGTTCCCTGGAAGATGTGGTGTTCCTGAGTAACCAGCGCGATCTGGCCGCGAAGATCGTCGAGCGGCAGTTCGATCAGCGGGACGGTGCCGACGCTGATCTCGCCGGAATCCGGGCCGCTGACGCCGGCTAGCAGCCGCCCGAGTGTCGACTTGCCCGCGCCGCTCGGCCCGACGATCGCGATCCGCTCGCCGACGTCGACGTCCAGGTCGATCTGGTGCAGCACGTCATGCCCGGGCACGTAGGCGTGGCTGACGCCGGCGGCCCGCAACCGGTCATCACGCGGGGCGGCAGAACCCGGCTGCCGGTCGGCCGGTACTTCGGCTAGCCCGAGCAGTCTCGCCAGCGAGGCCGCGCCGAGTTGCAGATGATCGAGCCAGTCGATGAGTTGTTCCATCGGCGTGACCAGGGCCCGGGCGTACAGGGCGGCCGCCGTTACCTGGCCGAGCGTGCACCACCCGTTGAGGTAGGCAACGCCGCCGAAACTCAGCACTCCGGCCAGCGGCAGGATGTACGACGCCTCGGCACCGGGTATGAACACCGTCCGCAGCCGCAGCGTGTACCTCTCAGCGGCGAAGCACTCGGTGATGTCGGCGTCCGCGCGAGCGCGCCGCGCCTGGGCCAGGCGCAGAGCCTCAACCGTCCTGGCCCCCTCGACCGTCTCAGCGAGGCTATCGGTGATGACGCCCCACGTGGCGCTTTCCCTGAGGTAGCCGGCCGTCGCCCGGCGCAGGTACCACCGGGCGACCGCCCAGATCGGCGGCACCACGATCAGGCAAGGAGCCACGAGCACCGGGTTGTCGATCGCGATCGCCCCGATGGTCAGCGCGACCGCGAGTATGGCCGTGAGCATCGCGGGTACGCCCTGCCTGGTGGTCACGCTCAGCGCATTGATGTCCCGCGATGACCTGGTCATCAAGTCGCCGCTGCCGGCCCGCTCGACCGTGGAAAGGGGCAGGCCGAGCACGCCGGCGATGAAGTCTTCCCTGAAGGTAGCCAGCAGCGCCTCGCCCAGCTTGGCCCCGGCGAGCGACCCAAACCTGATCAGCACCGCCTGAGCGACCAGCGCGCCCGCGATCACCGCGGCATCAAGGTCGATGGTGTGTGCCGTCGTGCCGTGCTGCACTGCGGTGACGATCGAGCCGAGCACGCTCGGCGGTATCAGCCCGGCGATGGTGGCCATCATGTACAGGGCCACCACGGCGCTCAGCTCACGCCAGCGCTTGGCCATCACCCGCCGAGTGTGCGCGATCACCTGGCTACCGCTGGCAACCGGCAGGATTGTCTCCCTGGCTGGTACTGCGGAAGGTTCCGGTGCGTCGTCCTCCCGGGTCGGCGCAGTCACAGCTCGCCTGCCCTGGCGACCGCGGCGACATAGGCCTCGTTGGTCACGAGCAGCTCCCGGTGGGTACTCAGCGCCGCCACCTTCCCGTCGACGATGAAGGCGACCTGGTCCGCCTGATCGAGCAGCAGCGGGCTGTTGCTCACCACGACAGTCGAGCGCCCAGACCGGGCGGTACGCAGGCTGGCCGCGATCGCCGCCTCGGTATGCGCGTCGACGGCGCTCGTCGGCTCGATCAGGATCAGGATCTCGGGGTCGGCCAGCAGCGCCCTGACCAGCCTGATCCGCTGAGCCTGACCGCCGGACAGGGTGCGGCCACGGGCCGCGAGCGCGCCATCGAGTCCCACTGCCTCGAGAACGTCTCCGGCCGACGCGGTGCTGACGGCCGCTAGGACTGCCTGCTCGGGCTTTAGGCTGGCACCGCTGACCTGCTCGCGGAGCGGACCGGCGAAAATGTGAGCATCGTTCGCCGCGACCAGGATGCGAGACCGCACCGACGCGACCGGCAGGCTAGCGAGCGGCACGTCATCCAAACGCGGTCCGGCGTCTGGGATGTACCCGCCGATCCGGTCGGCGAGCCGGGCCATAGCCGCCGGATCATCACTGGCCAGAGCCAGCAATGTGGCCGGCGGGACGGTGAGGCCGGACTCGGGGTCGATGAGCGTGGCGCCAGGCAATGGCTCGGCCGACGGCTGCTCAGGGTCGGCGACCTCCGGGCGCAGTCGCAAGATCGCGATCACCCGGCCAGCGGCTACCTGGCTGCGGACGATCCTGTCCGCGGCCTCGGTCAGCGTCGCGAGCGGGACGGCCAGGAACGAGGTGTAGGCGTAGAAAGTGACGAGCTGGCCAGGCGTGATGACCTTGTGCAGCGCGTAGTGCGCGGCGATCCAGGTGGCAGCAGTCACGAACAATCCGGGCAGCAGCACCTCGGCCGCGTCGAGAAAGGACTCCGTCCTGGCGACGTGGACGCCGCTGAACCGAAGCTGCTGGGACTGGTCACGGTAGCGCGTCCTGAAGGCAGGCTCGCCGCCAATCCCGCGAAGCACCCGCAGTCCGGCCACGATGTCCGCCGCCCGGGTCGCCAGTGCGCCCTGCTGGTCCCGGTATCGCTGCTGCCGATGGTGAAGCGGCTTGAGCAGGACGCCGACCACGGCCGTCATGATCGGCCCGCCGATCAGGACGATCAGCCCGAGCGGCAGTGACCTGGCCAGCAAGATAGCCGCGACCACGATCAAGGCGACAACCGCACCGCTGCCCCGGCCGGTGACGTCGACCCCGCTGCCGATGGCATCAACGTCGGCCGTACCGACGCTCACCACCTCGCCGGTCGTGATCAGCTTCGCCAGCGTATTGCCGAGCGCGGCCGACTTGGCGGTGACCAGCTGAATGATCCGGTAGGCGGCGTCGAGAAAGTTCATGACGACGCGTCGATGGCGGAGCACCCCGGCCAGGGCCGTGAGCACGCCAAGCCCGAGTACGGCCAGGCAATCGAAGGTAAACGCGCCGGTCCGGCGGCCGGCCAGAGCATCGATCGCCGAGCCGATGACCGCCGGCACGAGCGCTTGCGCAACCATCCAGGCGCAGCCCCAGACGATGCCGAGCAGCACGCTGGCCCGTTGCTGCTTCATGAGCCACATAAAGAAGTGATGAGCGGACCGCAGGTCGGGGGTGCCGGGATCGGCGACCGGCAATTGGCGCATTAAGCCCACGTTACCTGGCCTTATGCGGAACAAGCACCTGGTTTTTCGCCCCGGCGCCAGGCCGGGACTATCGCTGGCCGGCCAGCGCGGCGAGGTCGGCGATGATCTCACCGATCTTGTCGGCAACCAGCGTCAGGTGACCATGGCCAGGAAGCAGGTGGCTGGTGGCGCCCGGAATGTTGGCGGCGAGCCAGGCACCGTGGGCGAACGGCACCATGGCGTCAGCGTCGCCCTGCCAGACCGCGACCGGGACGGCGACGCCGGTCACTTCGAATCCCCAGTCGACGACGAACGCGAGGTCATCGTCGCGCCACCCGGCGATCCCGGTTCTGAAGGCCGCCGTCGTCTCTTCGGTCATGAACCTGGCGAAGTCTCCGGTCAGCGCCGCCCTATCTGCTGCCGTGACCAAGTCGCCGAAGGCGTCGGCAAGCTGATCAGTGGTCGTGTCCGCCATCATGGCGGCGGCCTGCTCCAGGAACTCGCTGAACTTCGGGTCGCCTTGCACGGCCAGACCGAGTTCGTCGAGGTTCTCCTGGGCCATCCCGCCAAGCCAGTCCAGTCCGGCCGCGTCATGCGGGGCGAGGCCCGCGATCGTGGCTGCTGCCAGGCAGCGGTCTTGCAGCAGCGCGGCGCACGCCAGCGCGTGCGGTCCGCCACCTGACCAGCCGGCCGTCACGAACTTGTCCGCGCCCAGGTGATCGAGGATTCCGGCGACATCGGCGGCGGCATCGGCGACTCGACGCCCCGGGTGCGGATCGGAGTCGCCGTAGCCAGGCCTTGAGTACTGCACCGTCCGCAATCCCGCGTCGGCCGCGGCGCTGAGCAAGGGCTCGAAGGAGGCGAGGCCTGCCGGAGTGCCGGCGTGGAAGACCAGCGGCAGCCCGGTCGCCTGACCTGAGGTCGCCACTTCGACGGACCGGCCGTCCCCGAGGCTGACGGAGAACGTCTCCAAGCCTTCGCTGGTCGTCATTCACAGCTCCATTTCCGGCCGGTCGCCCTGCCTGTGGTTACCGGGTTGAGCCTAACTTGGACGGCTGCGGGCCGAATCTGGGGCTAGATCCCTTCTTGGCCCGAACACTCTTAGCTGGCCGGTCTGGGGGAAGGATCGGGAATGTGCTCTGGCGCTTGACTGGGTCGGAGGGCGAACCCGTGTACCGCGAGCAGCCGAGGAGATGCCGGTGCCGCTGTCGACCGCGACCGACCGTAATAGCTTTGCCCAGGAGCTTTTCAATCCCCTTCCGGCCCGCTACGACGCGCTAGCCGAGGTGCTGTCGTTCGGGCAGAACGGGCGCTGGCGGCGCGCGATGGTCGACCGGGTGCTTCCCGCCACCGACGGCATCATCCTCGATGTCGCGTCGGGAACGGCCGGGGTGGCTATTTCGCTGGCCAAACGGAGCGGCGCGAAGATCGTCGGGGTCGACCTGACCGAGCAGATGCTGCGCCGGGGCAAGCGCAACGTGGCCGAGGCCGGCCAGGTCGACCGGATCCGCCTGGTGGCCGGGAGAGGCGAGCAACTGCCGTTTCCCGACGCCAGCTTCGACGCGCTGACCTTCACCTATCTGCTGCGCTACGTCGAGGATCCGCAGGCGACGCTCGCTGAACTGGCGCGGGTCGTCAAGCCGGGCGGGCGGATCGCCAGCCTGGAGTTCTGCACGCCGCCGTCACCGCTCTGGCATTCCGCCTGGTGGCTGTACACCAGGACGCTGCTGCCCGCGGGCGGCCTGGTGACCGGCGGCCGGTACTGGCTGGATGTCGGCCGGTTCCTCGGTCCCAACATCTCGGCGCATTACCGGAAGTACCCAGTGGACTGGACGGTCGACGCCTGGCGTCAAGCCGGGATCACCGACGTGGGCACCAGGCTGATGAGCCTGGGTGGCGGTCTGATCATGTGGGGAACCAGGTCAGGTGGCTGAACCGCAGGCCCGGCCCGCATATTACGCCGCCGGGCCTGGCCGGTGGCGGGACTGGTGGACCCTGCTGCACCCGCCGTTCACGGCCTGGCACCTGTCCTACGTCGTGCTGGGCGCCATGATCGCACCCCACGTCCGCCTGGACCGACTGGTCGCGGCGCTCGCGGCGTTCTTCCTGGCGGTCGGCCTGGCTGCGCACGCGCTCGACGAACTGCACGGCCGGCCGCTGCGGACCGCGATCTCGTCCTCGGTGCTCGTCGTGGTGACGGCGGTCAGCCTGGCCGGCGCCGTCGCTCTCGGCGCGGTCGGGATCACCAGGGTCGGCTGGGTGCTGCTGCCATTCATGATCGTGGGACCGCTGCTGGTCGTGGGCTACAACGCCGAACTGTTCGGCGGCATCATCCATACCGATCTCGGCTTCGCCGCCGCCTGGGGCGCGTTCCCGGCGCTGACCGGCTACGTCGCCGAAGCGGGCCGGCTGGCGGTGGCACCCGTGCTGATGGCGGGCGCGGCGTTGGCGATGTCGGCCGGCCAGCGGCACCTGAGCACGCCGGCCAGGCTGCTCAGGCGCCGGACCGCCACGGTGTCAGGAAGCATCACATTGAACAACGGCGATGTGGTGGCACTGGACGCGGCCCGATTGCGTGAACCGCTGGAGCGGGCCCTACGTTCCCTGTCATGGGGGGTTGTCCTGCTTGCGGCAGCGCTGGCGACGGCGCGCCTTACCTGAATAAGCACGGTCCTGAATGAGCACGGACCTGACCGAAGGGTTACACGGTGCGGAACTGGCTTCTAGGCCTCGGTGGCGTGGTACTGATCATCGCCGGGGCGCTCTGGGCGCTGCAGGGCTTCAATGTCATCGGCGGCAGCTTCATGTCGGGCAATTCGGCCTGGGCAATAATCGGACCCGTGATCGCCATAATAGGACTTGTTATGGCTGTGATCGGATTGCGCCGAGCTAGGTCAGCCAAGTCAATTTAGGTGAGCACGGACCAAAACGCCGGCCGTTTTACGGGACTGGCTTGCGTAATCACTGACCGGTAAACTCGGCTGCGCGGATTTCCTCTCGGCTAGGCCCGAGATGTAGTCCGATCCTTTATTAGCGCTGTCAATCACTAAAGGATCGATGGGTGCCGTGCAAGCAGTAAATATCGGATATTCGCCCAAGCATGCCGCTCCGCCGCCGGCGCCGCGATCATCGCCCGTACTGCGACGGCTGTGCACCTTGGTCCTGGGCGTGCTCGCCCTCGGATTGCTTGCCGCCGGTACCGCGGTGGCGGTACTGCGCATCATCGGTGACAAGCCGGTCCGGTGCGCAGGCCCACCCGGCTGCGCCGCCCGGCTGACCGGGCGGGCCCCGGCCGTTGTGATCGATGCGAATCCCGCATTTGGCCTGCATAAACCCACTGCGATCGCGATGTGTCACGGCCACCTCTGGGTGGCGGACGGAACCGGCAACTCGGTCACTGAGTTCGGCTGGCGGGCCGGGGGCAAGCCGGTCATCTGGTCGGGACGCCAGTACCGCTTCGAGCGGCCCACCGCGATCACGGTGGGACATGACGTGATCTGGATCGCGAACTCCGATTCGATCACCGAAATGCGGACAACTGATGGCAAGGTCATCAGAGTTGTCGCAGGGGCGGGCTGGATCGACAAGCCGAGGGCACTGGTCCTGTTCGGCCGGAAACTGTGGGTCGCGAACGCCACCTCGGTTGCGGAGATAAATGCCGTAACTGGCGCCCGGCTGGCGATACTCCGGCAGCCACGATACGGATTTAGTCACCCGAGCGCTATGGCAATAAGTCATCGCGCGCTCTGGGTCGCTAATTCAGGAAACGGCACGGTCACCGAACTGGATGCTACGACCGGCGCTTTCATCAGAATATTGCGTGATAAGCGCTTCCGGTTCGGCAACCCGATTTCCGAGGCGGCCGGCCCGACCAGGCTATGGGTGGCCAGCCCGGCCTCGAATTCCCTGAGTGAGATCGACACCACCACCGCGAAACTGCTCAAGGTGATCAGCGGTCAGCGGCACGGCATCGTCGGCCCGGCGGCCATGGCGCTCTCGTCAGGCCGGATCTGGGTCGCCAACGCCGGCAATAGTTCAGTCGCCGAATTCGACACCGCGAACGGACGCCTGATCAACCTGCTCGCAGGCACCAGATATGGCTTCGCCGCCCCAGCCGGCGTGGTCGCTGACCACGGCCGGGTCTGGGTCATGAATCAGGCCGGGGGCAGCGTGACCGAGTTGATCCCTAGATAGCGCCGGTCTTCTGGAGGTGGTGCAGGGCGGCCCAGCCCGCTGGGGCTGGAAGCCAGAACGTGACCGTCCTGAAGAGAAGCACCGCGGCGATTGCCGTGGCGGGGCGAAGGCCGGCCGCGGTGAGGCCCAGGGACAGCGCGGTTTCGATCGCGCCGATGCCGCCCGGGATCGGCAGGAATGATCCGACGGCGTTGCCGGTCAGGTAGACGACCGCGATGCTCGCGATAGGCACGCTGCTCATGCCCATGGCGCGGATCGACGCCGCCAGGCACAAGATGTAGGCGACCGAGACGAGCAGCGCGCCTCCGATGCCCTCGACGAGCTTGGTGCGATCCTGGGCGACGTCCAGCAGGCGCGGGATGACCTGACCCGCTACCGCTTCCACTCGCTTGAGCACCTGCCGGCGCCAAGCTGGGAGCGCCAGCACGATCAGCACGAGGCCGACGACGACCGCGAGCGCGATGTACTCCCATTCGTGCGGACGCAGCGCGTTGGCGGCCCGGGACTGACCCGTGATCGCGACCGAGAGCAGGACGAGCACCACGTAGATCAGCAACGAGATCGCCTGCGAGACGCCTACGCTGGCGGCCGCGTCGGTGGCGTTCACCTTGGCGCGGCGCAGGTAACGAATGTTCAGCGCGACGCCGCCGACGGCGGCTGGAGTGACCAGGATGACGAAGGAGCCGGCGACCTGGACGAGGAAGGTGCGCACCACGTTCAGCTTCTCGAGCACGAAGCCGGTCAGCATGAGCGTTGCCCCGACGTAGCTCGTGGCCGACAGCGCCAGCGCGACGAGCGCCCAGCCGAGACTGGCTTGTGCCAGCAGCTTCGAGAATGAGACGTTGGCGAGCTGCGAGGCGAGCAGGTAGGCGGCGAAGACGCCAGCGACCAGGGTGATCACCGCTCGCGGCCGGATCCGCTCTAGCTGGACCGGCGGCACCTCACCGTCGGGTGCGGTGGCGAGCAGCTTCTTGCGCAGGCCGGTTAGCAGGCTCTTGCGGCCTCGGAGCTCCGATCGGGTGGCTCGGTCCAGGGCGACCGGCTGGAGCAGCGGAACCAGGCTGGGCAGCTCGGCCTTGCCCATCTTGGCCAGGGCCACCCGGGCGGCCCGGTCCTGACCGACGATAAGCGCGGTCTGGGCGATCAGCTGAGCGAGGTCGATCCGCGCCTGCAGGTCGCTGGCGGCGACATCGCCATTGCCCGGGTCAAGCAGGATCACCTCACCGGAACTGCCGTTAGGCCCGCTGGCGAACATGATGCGGTCGGCAGTGAGCGCACGGTGGGTGACGCGGTGCTTGTGCAGCCGCAGGACGGTGTCCCAGATCCGGCCGAGCTGGTCGTCGGTCACCTTCTCGCCGGTGTCGGCGAGCGTGACGCCGGTGACGTGATCGGTGGCCAGCACGGCCGCGTCGGCACCGATCTTGATCACGGCGTGCAGCCGCGGGGTCCTGACCCCGGCGTCTTCGGTGGCGTAGATCAACAGCGCCTGGCGTTCCACCGCTCCCTCCAAGGTGAGCGGGGCGCTGCGGGACACGTTGGCTTTCACCCTGATCCGGCGGTAGAGCCGGTAAAAGGCGTCGGCCGCCTGCTGGTCGCGGTCGAAGACGGTGATGTCGAGCTGGCGGCCATCGCCGAGCGTGGCGGCGTACCTGCGCACCTCTGAGCCGCCATTGCCGACCCGGCGCATAGCGGCGACGCGAGCGCTGGGGGTACTGAGCGCGGCCGCGAGGTCGGCAGCGGTGGGCCGACCGGAGGTGGTGCCGAGCGCGTACCGCAGGCCAGAGCCGATGGCGGACCCGATCAGGACGGTGATCAGCAGCGAGAGAACTGTCGCGGAGCGGTCGGCCAGAGTCGCGAGCCCGTAGAGCCCGAGGCCGGTCAAGAAGGCCGGCCGCCAGTTCGCGTGGCCGCGCATCCCGATGAACGTGACGTAGGCCATTAGCCCGGCCAGGTAGCCGTCGAGCGCGGCCTGATGACCGGCCGTCGTGTGCGCGGTGTGCAGGGCCGCGTGCATTCCGTCCAGCGCCTGCTGATTGAGCAGCAGGTTCGCGAGCGCGACCACGCCGACCGTAATCCCGCCGCTGATGGCAGCCTCAGCGAGCCGGCGGAACTGCCTGAGCAGGCCAAGCCTGACCGCGAGCGCCAGCGGCAGGATCGGCAGGGCCAGGTTGCCGACGATGGCGATGAGGTGCAACAGCGCTGCGGGCAGCCGCTGACTCGCACCCACAACGTCGACGTCCACACCGGTAGCGGTCGCACTGGCGAGCAGCGCCAGGCCCGCGAGCACCGCCAGCTCGACCGCGGCGATGACGCACCGGAGCAAGTCGGCCGGTATCCGGAGTCTTGGCTCCAGGTGATCGTCAATCAGCACGCGCGGCTGGTCACCTGGTACCTCGGTCACGCTACCCCCGCGCATTGCTGCGGTCCATGCTACTGACAGTGGAGCATGTTATCGGTCACGGGTCCATCAGCCGGGAAAACCTACCTAGATCACGCGACGTTAAACGCTAAAGGATGAGCGGTATCCCCCGCCGCCAGTTCGATCAAGAAGTTGCAGGTCGGCGTTCGAGGCTTCGTCCGGTCAGCGAACGATAGAGCGCGGCGGTGGCTCGCTGCGGCTGACCGTCGGCCGCCACCTCGGCGACCGCGTCGACGCAACGTGACCACGCGTCCCGCACTCCGGCCAGATTTCCGGCCGCGTGCTCGGCGCGCATGAGCAGCCGCCACAGCTCTTCCTCGGTCGCGTCGGCGACCAGGCCGATCCGCGCGGCGCGGGCCGCGGCCGCCGGATCGGGCTTGGCCAGGGCGAGTTCGGCGAGTGCGGCCGCGGCCGCGACTATCTTCGCGCTGACCGAATCGACCAGTTCGATGTCGAGCCACCAGTAGTAGCAGCCGGTAAACGGCTGCCCGCGGATCATGGACAGGGCGGCGGCGAGTTTGCCCGCGTCTTTGGCGGAGGTGCCCTCATCGGTCAGCGCCTGGAACTCGCGCCAGTCGACCCGGCTGTCCGGATGCAGCGCGTACTTTCCGTGCCCGAGGTGGATGATCCATTCCTTGCCATCGTCGGCCTGGCCGAGTTGCCGTCTGGTCCTGGCGATCAGCTGCCTGAGCGAATCGGCGGGCTTGGGGTGGTCCGCATCAGCGCCAAGCAGGTCGCAGAGCTGGCCGTTCGCCAGGCCGGCTGGCCCGTTCACCGCCAGCGCGACGATCAGCTGGGTCTGAGCCGGCAGCAATGCTCCTGGCTGCCCGTTGATCGTGAGCTGGCCCAGCATGCCGATACGCAGGCTGGCCGCCGCGCTCGGCCGCACGGGCTCCGGCCGCCGGGCCGCCGGCCGCCGTTCCGGCGCTGGAGCCGATGCAGCGGACTCGCGCGTGAGGAGGGCGATCGTGGCTGGTGCGGCGGCCGGGGCTGGTGCGGCCAGTGATGGATCGACGGTGGTTGAGGTGGCAGAGATCGGGGTGGCTAGCGCCGGGATGGCAGAGATCGGGATGGCAGAGATCGGGGTGGCTGACGTCGGGGTGGCTAGGGCCGGGGTGGCTGACGTCGGCGTGGCTAGGGCCGGGGTGGCTGAGGCCGGGGTGGTCGAGGCCGGGATGACTGCGGCCGGGATGACTGCGGCTGCGGTGGCGTGATCGCGGGCTGGGGTTGGCGGGCGGGTTAAGTCGATTGACTGGTGGGCCGGCTTCTGAGCGGCGACGATGATGGTTTCTAGGTCGGACCCGGTGCCGGCAGGGCTGACCTTGACCTCGCTGGCCTTGACCTCGCTGGCCTTGACCTCGATGACCTTGACGATGCTGACCTTGCCGGTCGGCGCGCTGACCGGGGCCGAGCCTAGCGCTGGGAGCAGAGCGGCTACCCGGCCTGGTTCGTCGACTAGGTCGATTAGCAGGGACAGCTCGTTGCGGGCCGGGGCAATCCGGCTGACCAGGAGGGTCAATCCCAGGTCAGCATCGTGGGGATGATCGGGAGCCGAGGCGATCTCGGCAAGGCTGCGCCGGGCGGTGACTGTCCTGGACGCGATCAGGTCCAGGGCCGCGCCGACGCTTTCGCGGCGGATGATCTTGCCGCTCCGCTGCGCTGAGTCGATTACCGAGGTTGGCTCGCCCGGCAGCGCCAGGTCGTCGGCGTCGCCGTGAGCATCGAAGCCGACGAGGATGACCTCGCGCCTCCCGGGTGCGTTCCAGGCCGCTTCACGATCGGCCGATCCCCGCCAGGCCTCGGCGGCGGCCGTGGCGAGCAGCCGTTCGACCAGCGCCGGGGGGCCGTCGGCCAGGGTGACCTTCAGGTCCTCCAGCTCAGCCAGCAGCCTGCGCACGGCCGTGACAGTACCGGCCGGCGCGGCTGCACCCGGCTTGACCTCATCCGGGATCTCGAGCGGCATCGAGGTGACCTCGGGCTGCGCGGTCTCCCTTCCGCGCCTGGGCGCGACTGCCACCGGGGCGGAGGCCGGCTGGGGTACTTGAGCTAACGACCGCTGAGCTAACGACCGCTGGACTGGCGGTCGCCGGGCTGACGGTCGCTGGGCTGGCCCGCGCATCCGCAACCAGGTCCTGGTGAGTAGCACCACAACCGCTCCGGCGAGTACGCCCAGACCGAAGATCGCGGGCCAGGAGGTCAGGCTCAGCAACGAGCCATCCGCTAGCCGCGGCAGTACTAGCTGGGGCAGGGCTAGCCGCGGCAGGGCTAGCTGCGGATGGGCTAGCTGCGGATGGGCTAGCTGCGGATGGGCGAGTTGGGAGCAGATGAGCTGCGGAGGCCGAACTAAGACCAGCGGGTGCCAGGGCTGCGACGGGGGCAGGGTGGCGTTGGCTGGTGCGCATAACTGCATAGGATGCTGAGTTCCCGCTGCTCGGAGGCGAAATCAGGTCGGCGTCGCCAGCATTACGCAGCCGATCGGGCCGCACAACCGGTTTGGCGCAGAATGACCGTCAGATTCTCGGCGGACTGGCGGGCTAGGCCCGGGCCGTCGGGCGGCCGACCAGCTCGATGACACCGAGCGCGCACAGCAGCAGTACCGCGATCACGGCGACGACCAGTCCGGTGGGATCGCCCCAGAAGGCGAAGATCAGCACCGCCACGCCGACTGCCGCTATGCGCAGCGGCGTGCGGTACCGGTACACCCAGGTGCCGAACGGCCCGGTGTTCAGGCCGGCGGCTTCGCCGGTACCCCGGATCTTGCCGAACCCGGTCTTGAACGCGTTCCTGGTGCGGATCGCGGTGATCGAGGGCCCGGTGAAGAAGCCCGCGATCGCTACGACCAGGCCCAGCACGAGCAGGACCCGCAGACCTTGCCTGATAAACCGCACGAGGTCGTCGAACACGACCGCGGCCGCGTCGGCGGGCAGCACGCTGGTGGGGACCTTGTTGATATAGATCGCTCGGATGATGGCGATCCCGATCGCGAGCACCGCCATCGAGCCGGCCAGGCCGAGTCCGGCGCCAATGAGCGCCCGCCGGTGCCGTTTGGCCACGTAGATTCCGGCTGCTAGCGAAATAAGCGCGACCAGCGGCAGCGCCCATTTCAGCGTGTTGAGCAAGCTGTACGCCGTCCTGGCCTTGACCAGGTACTTGGCGTCGAACAGCGGGAACGTCGGGTTGATCGGCGGCAGTTTGTCGACCAGCGTCAGGCCGCGGGCCGCGAGCCGGTGCTTGACCTGCTCGATGAACGGGCCAAGGCCGAGCACCACCTGCCCGTTCGAGACGGTCAGCGCGCTTGACTTACCGGACAGCGCCCGCACGAGCTGGGTGTGCGCGATCCGGTTGCCGGATTTCCAGAGGTTGGCGACGACCGGACTGGCGACGATCTTGGTCACGATCGTATGGATGAAGCCGTTGACCCCGCTCGCGATCGAGCCCGAGAACGTCGACAGCAGCGAGCTCAGCCTGGTCAGCCCGCGTCGCGACAGCTGGGCCGCGGCCTGCTTGGCGACACCCTGCACGTCGATCTGGCGGGTGATCTGGGTCGTGATCTGGTCGGTCAGCGCGCGCTGCACCGTCGGCTCGGAGATCAGCGGCGACACGTTCTCCACGTACCGGCTGGTGTTAGTGACCTGGTTGGCGGTCCAGACCGCGAGCACACTGACCGGTGCGAGCACGCAGCCGAAGACAATCAGGATCACCGCGACCGGGCCGCGCCAGCCAGGGCCACGCCGGGCCCGCTGCGGCGCAGGGGCGCGTTCCCTGCCGACCTGCTCTCTGGCCTCTTCGAGCTGAGACTGCAGATCAGTGATCTGCGACCTGAGCTCTTCGACTTCCGTGCCGCCCCGATTGCTGCTCAGCCTGGTCTCCCTGGTTCTGGTGCGCTGGCCGGCCAGCGCCAGGCTGATCGTCACCCCGGTGCGGCGGCCGTACATCACCCGCCACGGGTGACTTGGCCGGGCGCTTGCACCGGGAAGGCTGGAGGAATCGAGCAGGACCAGCAGCGCGGCAATTCTCGGGGGATATTCATGGGTACGCAGTCGTCGATTACTCGCGTCCAGATCAGCTCCACCAACTCCAAGGCCCTGATCGTCGGCTTCGCGCTGGTTGCTACCGGCGGCCTCATCAGCCTGTGCGGGATGGGCATCGGCGGCACCGCCGCGATCAACGCCGTCCGGCGCTGGATGATGACGCAGCAGGAGCCGCCGGCAGCGATGATGAAGCGCAAGGTCTCGCAGGCCAAGGCGGCCACCGTGGCCGGTGCCAGCGCCTGGCAAGACGGCATGGCGCGCACTCACTAGTACCGGTTAGCGACTCGCTAGTACCGGTTAGCGACTCGTCGGCTCTCGCCGGGTTACCTGGTAGGGGAAGATACCCCTATGACTGGCGCGGAGCTGATGAGCTACTGCCTGGGCAAGCCGGGCGCCTGGCCGGACGAGCCGTGGGAAGGCGATGTCGTGGTGAAGGTCGGCGCCAAGATCTTCGCCTTCCTCGGCCCGGCCTCACGCAACTCGGTGGGGGTCAAGTGCGGCCCGAACCGGGAGGTGGCCGATGAGTGGCTGGTGCGGTATCCGGACGACGCCGCCGTGATGGCCTACATCGGCCGGTCCGGCTGGAACACGCTGCGGATCGGCGGCGCCATTGCCGATGACGAAGTGTTCGAGGCGGTCGATTCCTCTTACGACGCGGTCGTGGCCAAGCTGCCGAAGAAGGACCGCCCGGCATGAGGACCACCACGTTCACGGTCAGGACCGGCGGCGAGGACCGGATCCTGGACCTCACGCCGCGCTGTGCCGAGTTCGCCGCGCAGGCGGATGGTGACGGACTCCTGCACGTGTTCGTGCCGCACGCCACCGCTGGCCTGGTGATCATGGAGCTCGGCTCCGGCAGCGATCGTGACCTGCTGGCGGTGCTGGCCGAGTTGCTGCCAGCCGATGAACGCTGGCGGCACGCGCACGGATCGCGCGGTCACGGCCGGTCCCATGTACTGCCCGCCCTCCTGCCGCCGTATGCCACGATTCCCGTGATCGGGGGCAGGCTCGCACTGGGTACCTGGCAGTCGATAGCCCTGGTGGACCTGAACGTCGACAATCCGGATCGCCAGATCCGCCTGTCGTTCGTAGGCTAAAGCCACCGCGAAGCTTTCTTCCAAAAAAAGCACTTTTGTCTAGTCGCGACCTGTGACATCTCTCTCTTCTGGCGATCGGGCGGATTAGCGCGGGGTATGGTGGGCAGCCGAGTTACTGCTCCCGACCAACTCAGGTGAAATACCTAATTCATGGCCAAACACAGACGATCGCGTGCTGGTGGCAGGAGTAGCGGATCTCGTCGGCTCGCAGCGACGCTGCGTGCTGTCGGGATAGTTGGTGCCTTTGTGATGTGCGTTCTGGCCGGCGCCAAGCTCATGTCCCTGACCGACAGTTCCGCCGCCGGGAACCATCCGGCGTCGCTGCGGGGTGCCAAGCATGCCCCGCTCGGCCCGGCCAGCGGCAGACGCGGCAACTCGAACCACGGGGCGGCGAAGAACGCCGACCCGATCCGGACGCCCAGTCCGTCGGCGACGCCGGGTACTCCCACGCCGACCAGCACTCCCTCCAGCACTCCGTCGGCGCCCACCTCACTGACCGCCGTATCCGGCAAGTCGGTGACCGCGGTCGGCGACTCGGTGATGGTGGCCGCGACGCCGGCGCTGGACGATGCGCTGCCCGGCATCTACATCGACGCGCAGGTCGGCCGGCAGTTCAGCACCGGTCTGGACGTGATCTCAACGCTGAAGTCCGAGGGCCTGCTCAGGTCGATCGTCGTGGTGGGCCTTGGCACCAACGGCACGGTCACCTCCGATGAGGTCAGCGAGCTGTACTCCGAGATCGGCCCGAGCCGGCGCCTGGTGCTGGTGAACACCTATGAGGACCGGTCCTGGGAGCAGGAGGTCAACTCGACGCTGTCGGGCGCGGTCAGCTCTCACTCGTCCAGCACGGTGCTGGCCGACTGGTACGACACGATCGCGCACCAGACCAGCCTGCTCTGGCCGGACGGCATTCATCCGCAGCCGGCGGGCGGCATCGTGTACGCGAAGATGCTGAAGACGGCCCTGGAGAAGGTCGCCGGCCTGTCCGGCTGAGATCGCTAGCGGGCGATGATCCCTGTTCCGGCGCCGGCCCCGGCGGCGAGCTGGTACGGCATCGGCTTGCGGGTCAGCCAGGCCCACAATGAGCGCCGCCGGTGCCTGGCGACCAGGTTGCCGCTGCCGACCTGACCGCTCACGTTGATCTGCAGCGTCACCGGCACCGTGCCCCACGGGGGCCTGACCAGCTTGACGTTGCCGCTGCGGACGGTCAGGTCATCGGTGTCCACGGCCACGCCCGGCTTGGTGATGATGATCAGGTTGCCGCTGCGCACCTCGGTGTCGATCTCAAGCGACTGATTCGCGATCACGGCGCTGGTGAAGTCCAGCTTGACGTTGCCGCTGGTTACCCGGATCTCCATCCGTTTCGGGACGACCCAGTTTCCGTCCCTGGTGGCGTTGCCGCTGCGGCAGTTGATCCTGACCATGTCCTTCGGCTCGACTGGCGCGACGGCGGCGGATGGTCTCCCGGTGGTGGGCAGGTCGGCGGTGAGCGTTGCCAGTTCGCCGTAGGTGCGGGCGTTAAAGGCAACCTCCAGGCGCTCGTCGAGCTCCTCGGAGGTCAGCCGGCCGTCACCGGCGGCGACCCTGAGCGCCTCGATTACCGCGTCCCGGTCCTCATGAGAGGCGCGGAGCTGGCTCGGCTGCATGCCGTCTTCTGGCCCGCGCGGTGCTACTTCGCCCATCATGGACAAACTGTAAGCCCTACCGGGGTATCTGGCACCCCCGGGGAGGCGAGTTGGAACTAACGTTATTACTCGTTTATCAAGGAGTGCGATCGGCTGGCACCGGGGACGATCATCGTGCCGGCCTTGCCGAGGAACATCGCCTCCGCGTCCTCGAGCCGGCCGATCACCGCCTTCTTGCCTGTGGCCTCGACGAACCGGCAGGCGGCTTCCACTTTCGGGCCCATCGAGCCGGCTGGCAGCAGGTCGCCGCGGAACTGGCCGACGGTCGCGCACTCGATCGGCCGCGCGGTCCCGGTGCCGAATCCGTTGAAGACCGCGGCCACGTCGGTGAGCAGCAGCAGCATGTCCGCGCCGACCGACCGGGCTAGCAGTGCCGAGGTCAGGTCCTTGTCCACGACGGCGTCGACGCCAGCCATCGATTTGCCGTCGGCCTGCCGCACTACCGGGATGCCGCCGCCGCCGGCGCAGATCACGATCGCTCCGGTCGCGATCAGGGCCTCGATCAGCGGCAACTCAAGCAGTTCGACCGGTTCAGGCGACGGGACCACCCGCCGCCACCACGAGCCGTCCTGGCGGACCGTCCAGCCGCGCAGGTCGGCGAGCGAGCGTGCCTGATCCTCGTCGTAACCGGGGCCGACGAACTTGGCCGGGCTGGCGAACGCCGGGTCATCGCCGCGTACCAGCGTCTGGCAGATCAGGCAGCCGACCTGGCGTTCTGGTACCTCCGCGCGGAACGCTCTGGCCAGCCAGTAGCCGATCATTCCCTGCGTCTGTGCACCGAGTACGTCGAACGGGTACGGATGCGAGAGCGCCGAGTCGAGTTCACTCTCCAGGGCGAGCATCCCGACCTGAGGCCCGTTGCCATGAGTGATCACGAGTTCGTGGGATCGGGCCAGCGGCGCGAGCGCGGCGACAGCGACGCCGACGTGCCGTTCCTGTATTTCGGAGTCTGGTTTCTCGCCTCGTTCGAGCAGGGCGTTGCCGCCCAGTGCAGCGACGATCTTCACGTCGGCCGCGAAACAGTCAAGCTGAGCATCGTTGCCCTCGCTGTGCGCGATCGGTCCGGTCCGGCTTTGGCACGGGAGTCCGGTATTCCCGGAGTCCGCACCGCCGAACCATATCGCTCAGCTAGGTCGAACTGACGGTAGCGCTCTTCTCGCCCTTGTCCGCGTCTTGCTTCTTGTCGCTGTCGGCCTTGTCGTCGCTGTCGGCCTTGTCGTCGGTGAAGGTGACGGTGATGTGCTCATCCTCGCGGCGCTGGTTCTGCAGCGGCTGCAGCGCTAGCGCCTCCCGGTCCGCGGCGGTCAGCGGCGGCTGGACGATCGAACGCGGCCAGAGCCGCCTGGCTAGCACCACGTTGACCTCAGCCGAGTACACGGTGACCTGGACGACTAGATAGATCCAGGCCAGCAGGGCCAGCACGATCCCGAAGATGCCGTAGATCGAGGTGCTTTTCACGAAGTGGCCGACGACCAGGGCGCCCGCCGCCTGCAGGATCGTCCAGGCGACGCCACCCAGTACGGCGCCCGGGATCAGCTTCCTGGTGCTCACGATCTTGGGAGTCAGCACCCGGAAGGCCAGAATGTACATCCCGATGTTGGCCGCCAGCGCCAGCACCTCGGCCGCGGCCACGATCCACCCGCTGTGGTGGCCGAACGAGGTCAGGCCGGAAAGCGCGGTGGTAGCCAGCACGGGGGCGCCCAGCACGAGGAAGAACAGTCCCGTGCGACCAAGTCGCTGAAGGTAACCAGGGCGTTCGGGCCCAGGTACGTTCCATACCTGCGCCATCGTGTACATGCCGTTCTGGGCCAGGCCGGTGGCGCCCCAGAGAGTCACGAGCAAGCCGATGATCAGGCCGATCACGCTGGACCGGCGCAGTTGCGGCAGGTGCCCGGTCAACTGATCGCCGATCAGCGGGAACTGATGGCTCACGGCCGTGATGATCTCATGGTGCAGCGATGGATCGAATGACGCCACCAGGCCGAGGATCGTCGCCAGCACCAGCAGCAGCGGGAACAGGGAGACGAACGCGGTGTGGGCCAGTCCGGTAACGAGCTGTCCGGCGTTGTCGTCCCCGTACTTCTTCGTCACCGCGTAGCCGAACGCGGTGGCCTTGTGACGCTGCTGCCAGCCGTCGACGCGGCGGATAACGCGCTCTATGGCATTCACAGCACCGCCCTCCCGCAGGTCATCTACCTAGCCTCAGCCTGCGCAAACACCGGATTCGCGGCAAGTGCTTGACCTGCGGGTTCTTGCGAACTTATCATCTACTGTTTGCCTTAATGTCATGTTGTCGGAGTCGGCCGGTGCCATGAATCGGCGAAGGTGTTGGTGTGCGGATCGCGTATGTCACAGAGTCCTTCCCGCCTGTCGTCAACGGTGTCGCGATCACAGCGATGCGCGTCGCCGAGCATTTGGTCCGTAGAGGCCACGAGCCCCTGGTAATCGCACCCGAGCCAGCATCAGGGTCCTCGCGGCCCGATGCTGAACTTTGCTACCCGGTCGCAAGGATGCCGTCGGTGGCACTGCCGGTCTACCCGGAATTTCGGGTTGGCTTGCCAGGACCGCAGATCCGCGCCGCCATCGCCGCGCACGGTGCCGATCTTGTGCACCTAGCCGGCCCGGTGATGTTCGGCGCCAGCGGCGGAACCGCGGCCAGGAAGCTTGGCCTGCCGGTGGTCGCGGTCTACGCCACTGACATGGCAGCTTACGCCCGCACCTATCACCTGGGCCGACTGGGTGAGAAGGTGTCCTGGGCGCTCTGCCGCCGGATTCACAATGCCGTCGATCGCACCTTGTCACCGTCCACGGCCACCGCGATTGACCTGGAAGCCAGGGGATTTGAGCGGGTCAGTGTCTGGGGCCGGGGAGTCGACACCGTGCGCTTCGATCCGGCTAAGCGCAGCGATAAGCTCCGCGCCCAGTTGGCACCGGACGGCGAACTGATCGTCGGCTACGTCGGGCGGGTGGCGGCGGAAAAGCGTCTCGACCTGCTTGCCGGCGTCGCGGCCCTGCCCGGCGTGCGCCTGGTGATCGTCGGGGCCGGCCCGACCGAGGCGCAAGCCAAGCGGATGCTGCCGACCGCTCAGTTCCTAGGCCAGCACCAGGGCGAGGACCTGTCGACGATGTACGCAAGCCTCGACGTATTTGTACACAGTGGCCCACATGAGACTTTCGGCAATACGCTTCAGGAGGCCGCAGCCAGTGGCCTTCCCGTGGTCGCTCCCGCGGCCGGCGGACCACTCGACCTTGTGGAGGATGGCGTGACTGGGTTCCTGGTCACACCCGGTGATGCCGCCGCGCTTGCGGATGCGGTGGCAGAACTCGCGGCTGACTGGCAATTGCGCGTTGCTCAGGGCATCGCCGCCCGGCGGAGCATGCTCAGCCGCACCTGGCCGTCGAGGGGCGACGAGCTCATCGCCCACTACGAGGCGGTACTCGGGCGGACCGGGATGCCCGGGGTCCTTGGAGCGGCCGCATGACCACGTTCACCGCTCTTGGTGATTCGATCACGCTCGGAGTCGGGGATCCGGTGCGCCAGCCGACCGGCGCCCGGGCCTGGCGCGGCTGGGCCGCTTTGCTGGCCGAGACCATGCACGAGCCCGAGTTGCACAATCTGGCGGCCAACGGCGCCACGGCGGCCATGATCGCCCGCGACCAGCTGCCGCAGGCGCTGTCACGCAAGCCGGACGTGGCCAGCGTGGTCTTCGGCATCAACGACACGCTGCGGCCAGGGTTCGACGCCGCGCGGATCGAGGCCGCGGCCGCGCACACCGTCGGAGCACTGCGCGCGGCCGGGGCCGAGGTGCTGACCATGCGGCTGCCGGACTCCGGCTGGATGCTCGGGCTGCCGGACTCGCTGGCCAAGCCGCTGGCCCGGCGCACCCACGCGGTCAACTCCGCGCTGGACGCGGTCGCCAAGCGGTTCGACACCCTGCACTTCGACGCCGCCGGTACCCCCGCCACCTACGAGAAGCAGATGTGGGCGGTCGACCGGCTGCATCCGAACGAGCGCGGACACCGGCTGATCGCGAGGTCATTCCACGACCTGCTGGTCGCCACCGGCATGTCGGTCGGCCCCGCGCCCGGCGCCGAGCCAGAGAACCCGCCGCCGGGCAAGTGGGCCGAGTTCGCCTGGATGGCGACCAAGGGCACCGTCTGGGTGCTGCGGCGGTCGGTCGACCTGGTGCCATACCTGATCGCGATGGCCGCCAAGGAGATGTGGGACCGCCATCACGATGACACGACCCTGCCGCCGGACGAGGAAGGCGCCATAGCCGCCTAACTCCGCTCTCACCAGGGCAGTTCGCCGTAGGACTCCTCGCCTGACCTGGTCCACAAGTAGCCCCAGAGTGTCCCGGTTGGACCCTCAGGCGGCAGAGTTGCCAGGTGGAGGCAGACCTCCGCGCCCTGGCGGGCGGACCTGAAGCCGGTATTGCCGTTCAGGTCGGTCGCGCAGTAGCCGGGGTTAGCGGCGTTGACCTTGATCGTGGTGGCCGCCAGCTCCTTGGCGTACATGGCCGTGACCATGTTCAGTGCGGCCTTCGACGCCGGATACGGTATCGACGCCATCGGCCACAGCGGGCTGGCCTGATCCAGCATCGACCCGATCGAGCCGACCTCGCTGGACACGTT
>DASYAT010000064.1:0-4355 GCA_036501205.1 Streptosporangiaceae bacterium
CTGACTGGGCTCAGGAGTGACTGATCGACTGGATCTCGTCTGGGGTTAGCTTGATGCCGGCCGCCGCGATGTTGTCTTCGGCGTGGTCGGGGGAGCCGGTGCCTGGGATCGGCAGCATTTGCGGGGAGTGCGCTAGCAGCCAGGCCAGGACGATCTGGTGCTCGCTTACGCCGTGCGCTTTCGCGGCCGCGCTGACGGGACCGTCGGTGCCGGTGTCCTGGAGCGGGGCCCACGGGAGGAAGACGATCTGCTCCTGCTCGCAGAGGTCGACCATCGACTCTGAGCTGCGGTCGCCGGCGTTGAACCGGTTCTGGATCGAGACGATCGGGGTCAGGTGCTGGGCTTCGCGGAGTTGGTGCTCGTCGACGTTGGACAGGCCTATGTGCCGGATCTTGCCCTCGTTCTTCAGCTCGATCAGCGCGCCGATCGAGTCCACGAAGTTGACCTTCGGGTCGGGCCGGTGGAACTGATAGAGCGGGATCTGGTCCATCTTCAGGCGGCGGAGGCTGCCCTCGCAGGCTTCGCGCAGGTGCTCGGGCCGGCCGTCGGCTTCCCACCGGCCCGGGCCGGATCGAGTCAGGCCGCCCTTGGTGGCGATGACCAGGTCGTCGGGGTAGGGATGCAACGCCTCGGCGAGCAGGTTCTCGCTGACGTCGGGTCCGTAGGCGTCGGCGGTGTCGATGAAGTTCACGCCGAGCTCGACTACCCGGCGCAACGTCGCGATCGCCCGGTCATGGTCCGGGGGGTCGCCCCAGATTCCCTGGCCGGTGATGCGCATCGCGCCGAACCCCATCCGGTTGACGGTCAGGTCGCCGCCGACGTCGATCGTGCCGGCGGCGGTGGCCGCGGCTCGCTCGCTCATTAGTTCTCCTTGTGCAGTTAGCGATCTCTGTTTCCAGGCTACGGGTGGGCCTAGTGTGGCCCGCTATGGACCTCGCTTCCTTCTTGCCCGTGGCTTGCGAGCTACTCACGGTGCCGTCTGTCGCTGACCGGCCCGAGGAACTGGCTAAGGCGCTGGACTTCGTGATCGACTTCGTCGGGCCTGGGTTCACGGTCGAGCGGTTCTCTGCCGGGGGCAAGCCGAGCGCGCTGCTCTACGTCGGTTCTGAACGCCCGCAGTTCGAGGTGATCTTCAACGGGCATGTCGACGTTGTGCCCGCGCCGGCTGGGTTGTTCGAGCCCCGGATTGACGGTGACCGGCTATACGGGCGGGGCGCGCACGACATGAAGGTCTCGGCGCTGGTGCTCGCCCAGGTCTTCCGCGAGCAGGCGGCCAGTTGCGCCGGCCCGCTCGGACTGCAGCTTGTCACCGATGAGGAGATCGGCGGGCGGAACGGCACCCGGCATCAGCTTGAGCAGGGAGTCAGCGCCGACTTCGTGATCATCGGAGAGCAGAGCGGCCTGGAGATCGTGGCCGACTCCAAGGGCATCGCCACCGTCGTGCTGCGGGCGACCGGCGTCAGCGGGCACGGCGCCTACCCGTGGCGCGGCGACAACGCGCTGGTGAAGCTGCTCGCCAGCATCGAGCGGGTGCTCGCCGCCTACCCGGTCCCGGCGGAGGAGGCCTGGCGGACGACCGTCAATGTCGCCCGGATCCAAACCCCGAACAATGCGTTCAACCTAATTCCAGACTTTGCCGAAGCCTGGCTGGATGTGCGGTTCCCATCGGAAGACACCGAGCTGACCGGGCTCAGTAAGTCAGAGGGTCGCGAATCGGAGTTCGCGGAGTTCTTCGGCCGGTTCTGCGAGCCGGGCGTGACGGTGGTTGTCGACCGCGCCGATCCGCCTCATCACGCCGACCATGGGCGGCCCGAGATCGCCCGGCTCAGGCAAGCGGTGCGCCGGCACGGTTACCAGGCCGATTTCCTGCGCAAACACGGCTCGGCCGACGGTCGGCACTACTACCAGCGCGGCGTCGACGCGATCATTTTCGGTATCGGCGGGTCCGGCCTGCACAGCGACGAGGAGTACGCCGACATCGCGAGCATCGAGCCGTATTATCACGCGCTTACCGAGTTCCTCGCGCGGTGAAGTAGCGTCACCGGCCGTCGGAGACGAGACTGGCGGAATGGGCCAGGTGCAAGAACCGATCGAAGACGACCCGCTGCGGTGGCTTGAGGACGTTACCGGCGAAGCCGCGCTCGAATGGGTCACCGAACGTAATACCCGTACGCTCGACGCGCTGTCAGGGAAGTCGGGCTTTGACGCTCTCCGCGACCGGTTGCGCGAGGTGCTGGACTCCGATGACCGGATCCCTTTCGTCACCAGGCGCGGCGAGTACCTCTACAACTTCTGGCAGGACGCGGCCAAGCCACGCGGGCTCTGGCGGCGGACCTCTCTGGAGCAATACCGGCGCGCCCAGCCAGAGTGGGAAGTGCTGCTCGACATTGACGAGCTCGCCGAGGCTGAAGACGAGAACTGGGTCTGGGCCGGGGCCTCGGTGTTGCGGCCGGGCGGTTACCGGCTGGCGCTGGTGCAATTGTCCAGGGGCGGCGCGGACGCGAGCGTGGTCCGCGAGTTCGACCTGGCGAGCAAGGAGTTTGTGGAAGGCGGGTTCGGCCTGGCGGAGGCGAAGAGCGATGTCGGCTGGATCGACGCCGACACGATCTATGTCGGTACCGACTTCGGCGAAGGCTCGCTGACCACCTCCGGCTACCCGAGGCTGATCAAGCAGTGGCGGCGAGGGACCCCGCTGGCCGATTCCGAGACCGTTTTCGAGGGCAAGCCGGAAGACGTCGGGGTCGGCGCGTTCCACGACCCGACGCAGGGTTACGAGCGCGACTTCGTCGTGCGGCACGTGGACTTCTACCGCACTGAGCTCTATCTGCGCGGGGCCGGCGACGAACTGCAGCGGCTGGCCGTGCCCGACGACGCGATCATCGATATTCACCGCGACTGGCTGCTGATCAAGCTGCGCTCGCCGTGGGAGGTCAACGGGGTCACCTACCCGGTCGGCGCACTGCTCGTGACCGAATTCGACGCCTACCTGGCCGGGCAGCGGGACCTGGCCGTGCTGTTCGAGCCCGACGCGCACACCTCGCTCAGCTACCACGCGCTGACCCGCAACCACCTGATCTTGAACTTGCTGCACGACGTGCGCAGCGAGCTCGTCGTGCTCACTCCGTCCGCCGGGCAGTGGCAGCGAGCCGACCTGCCCGGCGTGCCCAAGTACGCCAACACCGACATCGCCGAGACCGACTCCTACGACAGCGATGAGTACATGCTGCTGTCCAGCGGGTTCACCGAGCCGGGGACGCTACGGTACGGGAACATCGGCGGCGAACCTGAGGTGCTGAAGCAGGCGCCGGCCTTCTTTGACCCGGCCGGGTTGTCGGTGCGGCAGCATTTCGCGACCTCGGCCGATGGCACCGCGGTGCCGTACTTCGTGGTCGGGCCGCGGGATTCGCTGGCCGGGCCGACCCTGCTTACCGGGTACGGCGGTTTCGAGATCTCACTGACCCCGTCCTACAGCGGAGTGGTCGGCCGGGGCTGGCTGTCTCGCGGCGGCACATACGTGGTGGCCAACCTGCGCGGCGGTGGCGAGTACGGCCCGCAGTGGCACATGGGCGCGATCAAGGAGAACCGGCACCTGGTCTATGAGGACTTCGCCGCGGTCGCGGCCGACCTGGTGCAGCGGGGCATCACCACGCCCGAGCAGCTCGGCATCGAGGGCGGCAGCAACGGCGGCCTGCTGATGGGCGTCATGCTGACCCGCTACCCCGAGCTGTTCGGCGCGATCGTGATCCAGGTGCCGCTGCTCGACATGCGGCGCTACCACGAGCTGCTGGCCGGGGCGTCGTGGATGGCCGAGTACGGCGACCCGCGCGAGCCTGAGCAGTGGGAGTACATCAAGCCGTTTTCCCCGTACCACAATGTGTCGGCCGGGCAGCCGTACCCGCCGGTGCTGATGCTCACCTCGACCAGGGATGACCGGGTCCATCCTGGGCACGCTCGCAAGACGGTGGCAAAACTGGAACAGCTCGGCTACGACGTTAGCTACTACGAGAACATCGAGGGCGGGCACGGGGCGGCGGCCGACAACGAGCAGCGGGCGCTGAAGTGGGCGCTGGTCTTTGAGTTCCTGACCGAGCGACTGAGCGGAAAGGCAGCGGGATGAAGGCTGTGCGGTTTGCCCGATACGGCGGCCCCGAGGTTCTTGAGGTTGCAGACGTACCCGAGCCAACGCCTGGGCCGGGCCAGGTGCTCGTCCAGGTCAAGGCGGCGGGGATCAATCCTGGCGAGGCGAAGATCAGGGACGGCCTGCTGCACGCAGTGTTCCCGGCAACCTTCCCCTCTGGCGAGGGAAGTGACCTGGCCGGGATTGTCGCGGGCACCGGGCCGGGCGTGACCGGGGT
>DASYAT010000065.1:0-10251 GCA_036501205.1 Streptosporangiaceae bacterium
TGCTGGCCACGCTCGCCGACCCCGGAATCCAGACGGCCGTCGAGGCAGTCGCGTTCAGTCCCGACGGGCAGACGCTGGCCGCCGGCGATCATGACGGCAGCACCTACCTGTGGAACGTGGCCAGCCGGACGGTGGCCGGCATGCTGGCGACAAGTCCGTACTCAGGTCAGCCCAAGGTCTGGGCGGTCGCGTTCAGCCCGGACGGCCAGTTGCTCGCAACCGGTGACCGCGCAGGCGTGACCGACCTCTGGAAAGTGGGCTAACCCGGCCGGCTGGCCTCCCTCGCCCAGCGCCGGCCGCCACGATCACTCACAGTCAGAACGCGATATAGCTTGACAAGGAAACGCGATAGTACTTATCGTCGCAACTACCGGTCGGCTTGCTGCGGCTGATGCAGTACCGGCCGACGCGGGCGCCTGGCCGTGCGGCTCCTCCTGGCCGTACGGCTGGCCCAGCCCCGCCTCGGCCAGCTCCCGGGCTGCGCCGCAGCCAGCCGACCGGCTCTGCACGAGCATTGACACCGGCGGCCGACGGACGGAGCAGCCCGATGGAACCACTTGAGATTCTCATCGCGCTCAACACACCGGCCGGCAAGGCCGATCCCTATCCTTTGTACAACGCACTGCACGAGATCGGCGAAGTCGTCGAGATCAGCGACAACGACATTTTCGTCGTCGGCTACGACGCCATTAACTCGGTCTTGCGCGACCCCGAGTACAAGGTCTCCAGCGTCAGCACCTTTGACGCCGCTCTGGCCAAATGGCGGCAGAACCCGGTATTCGTCCAGGCCGCCGACTGGATCTTGAACCTGAACGCGCCGAAGCACCCCAGGATCCGGAGCCTGATGGCCCGCGCCTTTTACCGCCCAACGGGTTGCCGGCCTGGAACCCGCGATCGCGAGGATGGCCGACGGCCTGCTTGATGACATCGCCGACCGGGGCGCGGACGGGTCGGCGGTCGAGTTCATGCACGACTTCGCCTACCTGCTGCCGGTCACCGTGATCTGCGAGCTGATCGGGATCCCGGAGTCGGACCGGGAGGCGTTCCGCCCGGTCGCCCGCAACCTGGCCGCCGTCTTCGAGAACACCACGGACGAGGATCTGCCCAGGATCAACGACGCAGCCGTCGAGCTGCTCGCCTACTTCAGCGCGCTGGCCAAGGTCAAGCGCACCAGTCCTGGCGATGATCTGCTCACCGACCTGCTGGCGATCGCTGAGTCCGGCGACGGCCGGCTGACCGACGCCGAACTGCTGCACAACCTCACGCTGCTGCTGGTCGCGGGCTTCGAGACGACCACGAACTTGCTCGGCAATGGCCTGCACGTGGTACTCGCAGACCCCTCGGCCAGCGCGGCGGTCGCGGACGGCTCGGTCCCGGCCACCGCGTTCGTCGAAGAGGTGCTGCGGTACGACTCGCCGGTCCAGCTCACCAGCCGGATCGGCTACGACACCAAGCTGAACCAGGTGAAGATCACCGAGAACAGCTCGCTCGTGACCCTGCTCGGCGCCGGCAACCGGGATCCGCGCCGGTTCACCGACCCGAGCCGCTTCGACCCGGCGCGGACCGACGGCGGGACGCTCAGCTTCGGCGGCGGCGCGCACTTCTGCATCTGGGCCGCCCTGGCCAGGCTCGAGGCCACGGTCGCGTTCCCGCGCCTGTTCGGCCGGTTCCCGAAGATCGAAGCCGCCGGCCAGCCAACCCGCCGCGACGCCATGGTGCTGCGCGGCTTCGACGCTCTGCCGATCACAGTCGCCTAGCCGACGGCGCCGGTCACCGCCCAGGCGGTCGCGCTGACCACTGGCGGGCCGGCGGCCAGAAGCTGCTGGCAGCGCTCGCGGAGCTGGGCTCGACGGTCCTCGTCCAGGGAAAGCACGTAGTCGCCGCCCGGTCCGACGCCGAGCAGGAACGGCTCCCACCATTCGTCGAACCCAATCTGCGGCACTCGCACCGTCAGCTCGGTGTCGAGGGCAACGGCCAGGCCGGCCTGGGCGAACAGCCGGGCCAGGCCGCCCTGGCAGACCCCGGGACCAGAACTCTCTCCGTCGACCGGATCGAGCTCGTCGACGGCACTCCAGAAAGTGCTCAGCGGGCTGCGGCCGCCGCCGCGATCCCAGACGCACGCGGCGACCACGCCGCCCGGGCGGGTCACCCGCGCCATCTCCCGCAGGCCCGCCACCGGGTCGGTCAGGAACTGCACGACAAGCTGCGCCATCGTCACATCGAAGCGGCCGTCGTCAAACGGCAACTGCTCGGCCGGCGCGAGCCGCACCTCAGCCTCTGGCAGCCGGTCACGGGCGGCGAGAACGAACGGCTCAGACGGATCGACGGCGCAGATCGAGCCGAGCCGCCGCACCAGCTCGGCACTGAGCGCCCCCGGCCCGCACCCGACGTCCAGCGCCCGCTGCGAACCCCGGCTCCCGTCGGCCGGCCCGTCGCCAGATTCGCCTCCGGAGCCGACTCCGGCCAGGTCAGCGAACTGGACCGCCAGCGGCTCAGAGAACCGCGCCATGAACTTGGTATATGCGTCGGCCGAGACCTCAAAGCTCATCTGCTTAAGCTACTGGGGAGCCCTATCGGCGGGAACGACTGGCGGCTAGCGTTCTGTTAGCGAGGCCGCGCCAATGGGTACGAATCCGCCCGACTCGGGAGGCTCCAAATGGCTGAACTGCGGGTGCTGGGCGACGACCTCGTGCTGCAGCTCACCGGAATGGAGAAAGCCGAATCCGCGCACGGCGACCTTAAGGCGCCGTTGACCGCGATCCGTGGCGTCGAGATCCTGGATGACGCGCACGGCCCGGCCGACCATGGCATCAAGATGGGCACCAGGATCCCCGGCTACGTCGAGGTCGGCACCATCTACTCAGGCGGCCACAAGATCTTCGCGGCCGTGCACAAGAACACCCCGCGCGGCCTGCTGATCTGGCTCGAAGGCAGCTCGCACGATCAGTGGATCATCGGCTGCGCCGACCCTGAGACCCTGGCCTCCAGCCTCGGCCTGCTCGGCTAGCCCGACTGGCCTCTGGGCGACCAGGGCCGCCTGCGGCCTTACCGCAAAGCTTTCTCCATCAAAGGAGGCCGGCCAGCCGGTAGAGCACGAGCGAGCCGGCGACCGCCACGTTGAGGCTCCCTCCAGTGCCGACCATCGGGATCTCGACGGCGGCATCGAGCAGCTCGACGGCCTCGGGCGGGATGCCGGTGCGCTCGTTGCCGAGCACGGCGATCGTCCGCTCCCGGGCGGCAGGCAGGTCACCGAGCCGGATCGCCTCGTCGGCGAGCTCGACCCCGATGACTCGCCAGCCCTCGCCGCGCTGCCGGTCGAGCCAGCCGACGACATCGCGCTTGGCCCAGTGCACGCAGGCCGGGCGGCGCAGCGTGTTGCCGCGCTCCAGGGCCTCAGGCACCCACGGCAATCTCGGCACGGCCAGGCAGGCACCGACGGCGTCGCAGGTGCGGAGCAGCGTGCCGAGGTTGAGGCCATGCATCGGCCAGAGCGGCGCGACGACGATGTGATCCCAGCACCGATGTCCCCGCGGCCGGCGCTGCCTGGCTAGGTCGGCGCGAGACCGGACCCTGATCTGCGGCCCGGTCACCGGACCGCCGGGAACTCCTTGACACGGAAAACGAGCATTTTGCTGGGCGCTTCGCGGCGCACCCGGGCCATCACCGGCAGTCCTAGGACCCAATTGTTAGGTAGCGTATCACCGATAATCAAGATATAACTTGAATGATTTCGTGATGATCAGATCAGCCACTGCGCCGGAATCGGCAAGGCGGCAATCGAGGAGCATTATGCGCCGATCGTTCTCGCTCGTGTTGGCAACCGCGACGGTCCTCAGCGGGCTGTCGCTCGCCCCTACCTTCGCAGCCGCCCAGCCGGCCAAGACCACTGACCACCATGGCCAGCTATTGCGGGTGATGATCCGCCGCACTACCGACGGCACCCCGCACATTCTCGCCAAGAACTGGGCCGACCTCGGCTTCGGGTACGGATTCGCGTTCGCGCAGGACAACATCTGCACGATGGCCAACGATTACGTCACGGTCGAGGCGCAGCGATCTAAGTACTTCGGCCGCAACGGCGTCTACTTCTCGCGGGGCAACGGCGCGGAGGCGACCAACCTCGACTCCGACCTGTTCTACCAGCAGATCATCAACTCTCACGTGATCGCCGGCCTCACCAAGGGGCTGAACCCGGCCCTGCGGCAGATCCAGGCTGGCTACGTGAGCGGCTACAACAAGTACCTGGCGTCCGTCGGCGGCTCCAAGGGCGTCCCCGACCCGACCTGCCGGGGCAAGGCGTGGGTCAAGCCGATCACCGAGCAGGACAGCTTCCTGCGCTTCTACCAGCTCATGCTGATGTCAAGCTCGTCCGACCTGATCGACACGATCAGCGAGGCCCAGCCACCCACTGCCAAAACCCAGGCCCAGGCCACGGCCAAGGCCGCGCTGGTCCTGAGCAACCCGCGCCAGGCCGCCCGCAAGATGATCGCTAACTACCGCGCTGAGCACGCCGCCATGGGCAGCAACGCCGTCGCGATCGGATCGCAGGGCACCCGCAATCACCACGGCCTGCTGCTCGGCAACCCGCACTTCCCCTGGATCGGCACCGAGCGCTTCTACCAGGCCCAGCTGACCATTCCCGGCAAGATCAACGTCACCGGCGCCTCGCTGTACGGCGTTCCGGCTGTCCTCATCGGCCATAACGCCGATGTGGCCTGGAGCCACACGGTCTCGACCGCGTTCCGGTTCACGCCCTACCAGCTCAAGATCGTCAAGGGACACCCCACCGAGTACCTGCAGAACGGTCACCCGGTCAAGATGATCGCGCACAAGGTCACGGTCATGGCCCTGCAGTCCAACGGCAAGCTCGCGCCCGTTACCCGCACGCTTTACTCGACCAGGTACGGGCCGATGGTCAACAACCTGGCCGGCATCGCGCTGCCGTGGACCACGAGCACGGCCTTCACCATCCGCGACGCCAACGCGACGAACTTGGCCCGGGCGCTCAACACCTGGTTCGGCATCGACCGGGCCACCTCGACGCAGCAGGTGCTGACCACGATCAAGAAGTTCCAGGGCATCCCCTGGGTCAACACGATCGCGTCCGACAAGCAGGGCACCGCGCTGTACGCGGACATCGGATCGATCCCCGGCGTGCCGAACTCGCTCGCGAAGAAGTGCGACACCGGGCTGGGCGTCCTCACCTTCGCCGAGGCCGGTCTGCCGATCCTGGACGGCTCGAAGACCAGCTGTGACTGGATCACCGGGCCGCACGCGGCCGCGCCCGGGCTGATGGGGCCGAACCAGGAGCCGTTCTTGCTGCGCAAGGACTTCGTGACCAACTCCAATGACAGCTACTGGCTGGCCAACCCGCATCAACCGCTGACCGGGTTCGCCCGGATCATCGGCGATGAGAAGACGCCGCGCACGCTGCGGACCAGGATCGGCCTGATCGAGGTCCAGGCCAGGATCAATGGCACCGACGGGCTGGGGCCGCGCGGTTTCACCCTGTCCGCCCTGCAGCACCTAGACCTCAGCGATCTCGACTACGCGGGTGAGCTCACCAGGAACGCCCTGGTGACGATGTGCCGCAGCCTCTCCAAGCACAACCATGGATTCGCCCCGACCGCGCACGGCGGCAAGGTCAAGATCGGCAATGCCTGCACGGTGCTGGCCCACTGGAACCTGCACTGGGATCCGTCCCAGCGCGGGGCCGTCCTGTTCGGCGCTTTCTGGAACGCCGCCAACGGCATCCAGCCGTCGCCGTTCTCCAAGCCGTTCAAGGTATCGGACCCTGTCCATACGCCGTTCGGCCTCAACACGGCGAGCAAGGCGGTCAAGCAGTCGCTGGGCAACGCGATCGCCGAACTCAACAACGCGCACATCCCGCTCGACGCGACCCTGGCGTCGGTCCAGTTCGTCACCTATCACGGCAAGCATTTCCCGATCCCAGGTGGCCCTGGCGACCCGGACGGGATCTACAACGCGATCTACAGCCGCGAGTTCCCCGGCGACTCGCTCACGGCCCCGGACGACGGGTCCTCCTTCATCCAGGTGGTGACGTGGAACAACACGTCCTGCCCGGTGGGCGCGACGATCCTGACCTATTCAGAGTCGTCGAACCCGGCCTCGCCGCACTTCGCCGACCAGACCAAGCTGTTCAGCCAGAAGAAGTGGCTGAAGGACCGGTTCTGCGAGGCCCAGATCCGCTCAGATCCTCACCTGACGACCGCTACGGTCACGGGCATGTTGGCTAAGTAACCAGAAAATGCCGGTTGGGGACCGATCTCAGATTCGGCCGGTCCCCAACCGGCCCCCCAGGACATTCCCGCCCTCCCCCGGCCGCCCCGCCCTTGACGGCCGCCCCGGCGGGAAGAAGTTGTCCGTCTTCAGTCTGGTCGACCGCGCACGGGGACCGATAGCCGCATAATGCGACAGTCGCGCCGAGAACTGCCAGAAAAATGACACTCGGCCCGCTGAGGGCCGGTCCGATCGGCTATTACCTTCGCCTTCAGCCTCGCGTAATCCCGGTGGCTGTCTCGCGCGTCTAGTAGCCGACAGAAATCGGGATGAGTTGGAGGCTAGATGTCAGTACGGCGGCCGGGATCAGTCCTGGCGACGGCGGCGATGGTCGGTGTCGGTGCGCTGCTAGCGGGCGGCGCCGGAGTAGCTCAGGCAGGAGCCGGCGCGGCCCACGCGGGCAGCACCTGGCACAACGTGGTCAAGCTGAAAGGGCCGTCCGGCCAGGCCGACGTTTCCCTCAACTCGGTGTCGTGCGCGACTCCTGGTAACTGCCTGGCGGGCGGGGCCTACATCGTCCAGGGCCGGCGCGATCAGGCGATGGTCGTGACCGAACACGCCGGCCATTGGAGCCGGGCAGTCAGGCTCCCAGGCCCCGCTGCCGACGGCGGCCGGGTCGCCTCGGTGGTCTGCTCGTCGCCGGGAAACTGCACCGCCGATGGCGGGTACGGAACCAGTAACGATAAAGACTCGATCTTCGTGGTGAGCGAGGTCGCCGGACGGTGGGGCCAGCCGCACGTCGTGCCGGGCGACCTAGCGCTCAACGACAACGACCAGCCCCGGACGAGCTCACTGGCCTGCCCGACGCCGGGCAACTGCGTCGCCGGCGGGTACTACCAGGCAGGCGGCCCCGGCAAGCTGCAGGCCTTCGTCATCGACGAGACCAACGGCACGTGGGGCAAGCGCGTGCTGCTCTCCGGCGCCGGACTCAGAGCCAGCCACCTTGCCCAGATCGAGGGCATCGGCTGCTCGTCGGCAGGCAACTGCTCCGCCAGCGGAACCGACCTGGTCGGTGCCTCCTACCAGTTGTTCGCGGTCACCGAGGCCAGCGGGCACTGGGGACACGCGGTCACGGTGTCACCGTCAGGAATCAGCACCGCGACCGATGATTTCCGCATCGACTCGATGGCGTGCTACTCACCAGGCAACTGCGCCGTCGGCGGCGGCTACAACTACGAGCTACCGGACTCCGATTCCGACTTCGTTCAGCCGTTCGTGATCAGCGAGATCGGCGGCCAGTGGGGCCCGGCCCTGGACGTGCCTGGCCTGACCAGGCCCAACCCGCCCGGCAACGGCTGGATCGACTTCGTCTCGTGCGTCTCGCCGGGCTCCTGCACCGCCAGCGGCACGTACCCCACCGCTAAGGCCAGCCATGCCTTCGTGGTGAGCGCCAGCGGCGGCAAGTGGAGCAACGCGGTGACGATCGGCCGCTCGACCGCGATTGGCGGCGGACGCCCGGCCGAGGCCGCCTCGGTGTCGTGCAGCTCCGCTCGAGATTGCGTGGCCGGCGGCTACTACGTCCTCGCGCACTCGGGCTGGCATCCGTTCCTGGTCACCGAGACCAGCGGTCACTGGGGCTCGGCGCAGCCAGTTCCCGGCGCGAACAAGCTCAGCCCGAGCGAAGCCGACCGGCTTACGTCGATCTCCTGCGCTTCTGACAATCACTGCACCGCGGTCGGAAGCTACGATCTGTTCCGCGCGTTCGCCGCCACCGAGAGCTAGCTAAGCGGCGGCACCGCAGAACGTGGCGAAGGCCCTCGACGCGAGCACGTCTTTGATCTCGTCGGGGGCCGGAAGCCGTTCGAGGGCGCGCAGCGACTCGTCGACCAGGCCGACGATCCGGTCCTCCACGATGGCGAGCGCTCCTGACCGCGCGATGAGCGAGCGCAGCCGGTCCCGCCCGGCGCCGCCAAGCCCGGCGCTGCCGTACAACTCGTCGATCTCGGCCCGCTGCCCGGGCGTGGCCTGCTGCCTGGCCACGGCGATCAGCGCGGTCGCCTTGCCGTCGCGCAGGTCATCGCCCGGCGCCCGACCGGCTGCGGTCACCCCGCCGAACGCCCCGGCCACATCCTCACGCAGCGCCAGCGCTTCGCCAACCGGCAGCGCGAACGCCTCCCACCCCCGCACTCGATCCGGATCCGCTCCGGCCAGCGCGGCTCCGATCTGCATCGGCCGCAGCACGGCGTAACCCGCACCCGGGTAACCGATGGATTGACCAATCCGCCGGTACTCACCGGATTTCGCCTCGGCGTGGGTCAGCCGCAACGGCAGGCTGCCCGCCGCGAGCCGGCTGTCCGGCAGCCCGCAGCCGTAAAACATCTCGGCACACCAGGCCAGGCAGCGGCCCGTCCCCGAGTAACGCCGCAGCAACTCAATCGCTGCCGCCACGGTGATGATCGCCTTGCTGCCCGGGTCACCTTCAAAAACCCTCCACCCCCAGTAGCAGAAAGCTGGGCGCAGGTTTCTTCCGCCGCTCCCCAGGCCGGTCGCCGCCGACGAACTCCCTCGTCCGGCCCCGCGGCCGGTCCCGCCGCCAGCCGAGCCGAGACCAGCCAGCCTGGCCGCCACGAAGTCCTCCAGCGCGGCGTTGATCCGATCGGCCAGATTGCCCATCCCAGTAGCCGACCCCGCCGTCCCCACCGGCCCGACCGAGCCCGCCGGCCCGGCCGACCCCACTGGTCCCACCGACCCCGCCGGTCCCGCAAATGTCGCCAGCATCGGGACCTCCGCGAAAGTCGACGCTCCCCGTTGCGATTTCGATCTTGCCGCTACGGGGCGCCTGGTCCCAGCGACGCCGCCCCTACATCACCCTCACATTGCTCGCACAGCCGAAGTCACCTGCGCCGAGCGGCCTAACCGTGGTGCGCCAGGTTCAGCACCGGCCCGAGCGCCGACAGCGGCTCCTTCGGCGGGTGGGGGCCGATGAAGTCATCGAGCGTCACGAACGCGGCCGCGTCGACGATGGCGGTGAAGTACGGCTCGGCCTGGTGCTTGCAGGCCGGCGGCGCGACCTTGTCGCTGAAGGTGAGGTCGCCGGTCACCAGCACCAGGTACACGGCCTGGGTCGCCTTGACGGCCTCGCCGCTGCTTGACCCGACCGCGGCAGTGGCCTTGGCGAAGGTCGTTCGCACCGCCTGGATCGAGGTGGGAGCTTCGCCGTTACAGCTCGCCACGGCGCGCAGCGCCAGTGCCCGGAGCCGGCGAGCCGCCACTGGGCCGGAGGTCGCGCCGGGCGGCAGCGCCACCGCGAAGTCAGCGACGAATTCCTGAGCGTCGCCAGAGTCCATTCCTGAGAAGGCCCACTTCGCGGAAAGCTGCCGGGTGGCCCCTGGCCGAAGCCCGGCCGGGACGTTCCAGCGCAGCACGAACCGGTGCGCACCCGGCCCGAGCGGCGCCCGGGTGCTGGCCGCGAGAAGCGGATTCAGATGCCCGTTCAGCACGCTGTTCACGATGCCGAGCGAAAGGGCTTTCACCTGATGCGACTTAGGCACGATCACTTTGACCCCGATCGTGACCCGGCGGCCAGGGACAACGGTGAACTGGGGCACCGTGCCCCCGGTGGCCGATCTCACCAGCGTCTGGCCGTTCGCGGTCACGACATACGAAGGTCCCGCTCCGACGAACGGAAGCCCGGTCGGTCCGAGAACGGGATTGTGCTCAGGGCCGCGAGTCAGCGGGACCGCGATCGCCGCTGCCACCACCGCCATCGACACCGCGCCGCCGAGTCCGGCCCGCCCGCGCCGCCGCCTGATCCGCCGCACGCTCTGCGTCAGCTCGTCGCTGGTGAAGCTCGGCGGGCTGGCCATCGCGGCCATCGCGGCCAGGCGCGAGCGCAGTTCCCGTTCCTCGATCGACATCGTCCTCGCCCCTGCGCAGCGCGGTCACAATCACGTCCCGGCCGGACACCTGATCGGCCGGATCCGGCGGCACGCCGGACGGCTGCAGCAGCGG